>JAACDH010000277.1 GCA_009936995.1 Rhodobacterales bacterium | reverse complement strand
GACCTCGATGCCGCCGATGTTGATGGTGGTTCGTGTGTCGTCGCAGTCGCCAGGGCTCTGGGTGCGCCCCACTGGGGTACCGCAGGTTTCCTCCGGTTTGTCGGTCTCGCCGTAGCCGTCTGCGTCTGCGTCCGGGTAGGTGGTGACCACCAGTTGCTTGCAGGGTTCAGAAGGCGTGCCACACGCGATCGCTTGGCACAGGGCTGCCGTATACACTAACGAACGTATCGGGTTCATGGGTCTGCCTGGGGAAAGGGAAGGCCATGTTGGCTCAACTCTGGAAGAGAATCTTACCCGATCATCGCGCTCAGTCGCCAGCCCCCCAAGCCTAAAACAGGTCAACGCACCACGAAACTCCTCGCCAAAGAGGCTCTCTCGAGCTGCCTCTCCCCCGGAGCCTTGAGGGGGACAACAAGGCCACCACCCGGCACATCCGCTCCTTCGAACAACAACTTCTCCAGCCGGAGGTTCGCGCCAACCCAACCAGCTGGCTGAGTTGCTGGCTGACCGCGTCGTCGAGCTCGGCTGACGTCGAGGCACGCGTGCAAAGCGCCAGCCGACATCGCCGGTATCCCCACCCACTAGCCATCGCAGGTTGCGTACCCTACACAGGCCCAACGGTCGGTGTCCCAAGTACACGGGCGGTTATTGGAGCAGTCCGCGTCCTAAATACACTCGTCAGTGCTCGTTCGACAGCATGTGCCCCTGTAGCTCCAACCGCAGCCGTCCAGCGCCATGCCAACGGCGTCGCCACCGCAGTCCTCCGGCCCGGCGCAGTGACGCAGGTGTAGGGCTGGCAGGCCTGGGGCTCGGCGACCGGGTCATCGGCGCAGGTGGTGGGCGCCGGTGCGGTTGATCGCCCCTAGCTCGGTCCGGGACCGGTAATTTAGCAGCGCTCCCTCTCCTTCGAGCAGCGAAGTCCAATACCTACACCACGCAGCTCTATTCGCCGTAGACGTCGGCAGAAAGCGAACAGTTCGTCTCGCCGCCCTCCACGTTGACCCACAATGCATCCATCAAGTCGCGCTCAATCAGCAGCTGAGCCTCGTGCAACACGCCCGAACGGTGGGTCAAGCGGGCAGCAGCCTCGGCGATCAACGCAAGGGCGGCCTCTTGACTCACGGCGTCATCACAATACGCAGCGCCCGCCTCTAAGGCCGTCAACTCATCGATCAACGCACCCATCTTGAACACACCCAAGTCATCCGCGGCCAAGTTCTCATCGCTGTAGGCGTCGCCGCCCGCCCAATCCAAGTCCAACACCTCTTCCACCCGCTCCAACGCGTCGGCCGGCTCCCAGGACACGCTCATCGACACTAACTGCTGCGGCATCTCGTCGTACCGAAGACCGTAACGGCTCTGGTCTTCGGGCAGCTCGCCCAGCAAGGTGACGCCCATGCCACCGTTCTTGGTCGACAGGAACAGCGTGGAGGTGCCGAACGAGACGTCGCCGGCGAGGGGATCGAGCGGGGCACCCCAGGTCTGGTCGATGGCCAGCCCGTTGGAAGAGGTTGCGCGGAACGCGACATCGTAGGCCAACGGCGTGACCATCCGATCGAACTCGTCGCGAATCAACACCACCATCTCTTTGGGGTCGACGAAGTGGTACGCGTTACCGCCTCGCACCTTGGACATCTCGGCGACCAGCTCGGAGCCCAGATCGAGGCCCACACCCCAGACCGTGAGCGCGATGTCGTCCGCTGCGGCGCCTCGGGCGATCTTCACGAAGGACCCGGCACTGGTAACCCCAACATTGGGCTGGGCATCCGTGAGCAGAAACACCCGACTGTGGCGCTTGGCGCTGGTGGGTTCACCCTGTAGTTCATCGATGGCGGCGCTCATTCCGCTCTCCATATCGGTGCTGCCAGCGCTCCTCAGCCCGTCGATTGCGTTGAGCATCTTGTTCTTGCCCTTCGTGTCCATCGAGACCAGAGACTGAGCGACCTTCGCCCGGGATCCGTAGGTGACCAGCGACATCTTATCGGCCGACGTCATCTGCTCAACGATCTCTTTGAGGGCCTGCTTGGACTTGACCAGCTTCTCGCCGGCCATGCTGCCGCTGATGTCGATTGCGACGGCGAGGTTCAGCTGGGGACGCTCGAAGTTGGCCTCGGTGGTCTTCGTCCCGAAACCGAGCTGGACCAGGACCCGTCCGTCCTCTTCACCCACCGGCCGAAAATGTGCCGCCGCCGCCCGAGGACAGAGCACAGCGTCGCAGTTCTCGCCTTCGATGGGCATATCGTGCTCGCTGAACAGGCCCTCGGCGGTGAAGTCGGCGGCGGAGGGAATCACACCTGCGTCGATGAGCTCACGGGCGTGGTTCATGTCTTGGGAGCCACCCTGGGTGACACCGTAGCCGCCGCCCAAGTTGCTGTAGCTACCACAACCTCCGAAAAGAGTTGCCAAGGCGAGAGAGACGGGAACGATGCGAGACATGAGATGCTCCGGATAGGTACCTGGTGTCTTTGCATCGACTGTGCCAAAATCAACAATAATCCGATTAAATTAGGTTTTTAGTCGTTTTTTTGTAGCACATGTTCCGATAATACCGCACGCCTCGGGCTCCGATCACGACATGTGTGTCAGACGATGGCCATCCCCGCTGGGAGGCTACCTGCGCATCGACAGCAGCCACTTCATCCAGCGCTTCACAGATGGCGTGAGCCGGGCGCGGTTCCACTCGCTGGCCACCTTGAAGATGACCTCGGATTGCGTAGGGTACGGGTGAATCGTGCTGGCGATCTTGCCCAGCGTGAGCCCGTGAGTCATGGCCAGTGTCACCTCGGCGAGGAGGTCTCCAGCGTGCTCGGCGACGATGGTGGCCCCATATATTTTACCGCTACTATCTGCATAAATCCGACAGTACCCCTCGGTCTCTCCGTCGGCACGGCCACGGTCGGTGTCGCCCATGCTCACGGTGAACGCGGTGAGGTCGGAGCGCTTGGCGGCCTCGGTGTGCGAGAGGCCTACATGGCTGACCTCGGGGCTGGTGTAGGTGGCCCACGGGATGACCAGCTTGCTGGCCTTGGCACGCCCGAAGAACAGCGCGTGCCGGATGACAATTCGGGCCATATGATCGGCAGAATGGGTGAACTGGTACTTAGAAGCCACGTCGCCACAGGCGTAGATGGCGCCGTTGCTGGTCTGCAAGTAGTCGTTCACCTCGATGCCATGTTTGTGTACCTTGACGCCGGCGGCCTCCAGCCCAAGGTGCTCCATGTTTGGCTGACGACCGATGGCGAGGAGGATCTCGTCGGCGGCGTAGCGCTCTACGCCGTTGCCGCGATCGACCACCGTGACCCGGTCGTCTCCGTCCATCTCGAACCGAAGCACCTTGGCGCCGAGGACGAGCTGGACGCCGTCTTTCACGAACTGAGCCTGAATAATGGCGCTGGCGTCGGGCTCTTCGCGAGGAAGCACGCGGTCGGCCATGTCGATGAGGGTGACCTCGCTGCCCAGTCGGGCAAAGGACTGGGCCATCTCTCCGCCGATGGGGCCGGCCCCAATCACGATGAACCGCGGCGGCAGCTCGGTGAGTTCGAACAGGGTCTCGTTGGTTCGAACACCCGTCTCACGCAGACCGGGAATGGGCGGCACCATGGCGCGGGCGCCGGTGGCGATGACCGCGCGGCTGAACTCGAGGAACACGCCGTTGACTGCGACGGTGTTCGAACCGATGAACTTGCCCGCTCCGATGAACACATCGATGCCCTCAGACTTCATGCGCTCGGCCGAGTCGTGGTGGGAGATGTCGGCGCGAATCTTACGCATTCGCCCCATGGCTGCGCCAAAATCGACCGTAACATCACCCGCGTGTACACCGAAGGCCGCCGCAGACTTCACCGCGTGCGCCGCGTGCGCCGCACGAATGACCGCTTTGGAGGGTACACAGCCCATGTTCAGACAGTCGCCACCGAGCAGATGCTTCTCGATCAGCGCCACCTTGGCGCCGGATCCAGCAGCCCCGAGCGCGGCCACCAGCCCCGCGGGACCCGCGCCAATCACCACCAGGTTGTATCGCCCCTCTGGCTTCACCAGCGGCCAGTCCTCGGGGTGGACATTGGCGAGGAGCTCACGGTTGTGTTCGTCGTCGGGCAGCACCTGTACGGAACTCATGATTCGATCTCCAGCTGGGATTCCAGCGCTCTATTTGCGGTCCGCGCAATCCATGCGGTGACTACCACGGTGGCGACAATACCCACCACAAGAAGGACTTTCCCACCGAAACCGGTGTCTGTAGCGCCCGACGTGAGCTGACTTAGCTCACCGATTCCAGCGCCCACAGAGACGTAGAGAAAGGTGCCAGGCGCCATGCCAACGGCACCACCTAGCAGGTAGTGGCGATACCGCATCTTGGTCAGGCCCAAGGCGTAGTTCACTAAGTTGAACGGGAAGAGTGGCGACATACGAATGAGCATCGCCAGCTTGTATCCGCCGTCTTCGAGGGCGCGGTCGAGGGCGACAAAGCGCGGGCTGTCTTTGACCCAGCCACTGACGCGCTCACGAAGGGCGGTGCGTCCCAGCCAAAACGCCGTGGATGCGCCAAGGTTCGAGGAGACCACCGCCACCGCGAAGCCCGCGATGGGCCCGTAGAGAAAGCCAGCTGCCATCGTGAGAATGCCGCCAGGAAGTGCCAAAACGGTGGCCAATGCGTACAGTAAGATGAAGGCCACCGCGCCCAGCGGTCCAGCGGCCTGGAGGGTCTCGACGCACCAGAGCAACCCCGCGGTCACCTGCCCCGTGTACACGCCGTAGCCCAGGGCGGCGACGACAACGGCTCCGACTCCCCAGCGAAGGATGGGCGATGATGAAGGACCGGCAGGTTGGATGGGTTCGGAGATGGCGTTCACGGGTTCCTCGTTGCGCCCTGGTCCGAGACGACCGGCAAGTGTTACGCGATGAACGGTCACACGATGATGAAGAGGCGGCCGCAGACGAATGGGCCAGGCCACTGGTGGTAGATTCTTCCACGGAGAACCCACATGCTTTCCCTGCTCTTAGCGCTGTCTGCCTTCGCCGCCGATCACAAACCCGAACAGATGGGCTGGTATCATATCGACCGTGGCGAGTACTCCGAGGCGCGAAGTGCTGCGCACCAGAGCCTCTCGGCCGATTCGTCCGACTTCTCCGCCCACCGACTGAACGCCGCCGTTCACAGCCGCATGGGCCAGTTCGAGGAACACCACGCGGCCATGGAGGCCTGGCATTCCGAGGTAAATACTCCGGCCTCCGCCATCGCACTGTCCGCCGGAATCTCCAAGCTACGCACCGACGATCACCAAGGCTGCGACCAGCTGGCCGAGCTCCTCGACGGCCTGCCCGACGAAGCAGCGATCCAGTATATCGCCCAGAGAATCCGCTTGGACGCCGCCCAACGCTGCGACCTGGACGTCGACGCAGTCAAGGAGCGCATGAAAACCGCCCCTGAAGACAATCCAGCGGCCATCGCCTTCGCGGTCTATTTGCGAAGCGCCGATCCCTTGGACGACGCCTACTTGGCCGATCTCAACGGCGTGCTCACCGACCACGCCCTGCGAGCCCGCGGCATCGCCTTCAGCCTGTGGGTCAAGGACCGCGCGATGTCACCTTCCCTCAAGCCAGCGCGCAAGAGCCTGATGGCCTCCGCCATCACGTGGTCCAACAGCGATGACCCGGTATACGCACACTACGGCGCCCAGGTGTTGCAGGCCGCCGGCTCCAAGAAGGCCGAGGACGCCGCCGCCCACGCCCTCGAGCTACGTCCCTCCACCGCCGCCACGAGCCGTCTCTACAGCGAGGTAATCAACCAAGTCTACGAGGCTGACCAGCGACCCACCCACGAGCTCGCCCTGGCCGGTCTCGACGCATTGGCCCCCAAAGTCGCCGACGACGCCGACGCAACGGCCGTCCTCCTACAACTGCGAGCCGACCGACTCGAAGGCATGGGCCGCGTAGACGAAGCCATCGAAGCCCGGCGAGGACAGCTCCTCGGCATGGACGACCCCGGAAACGCAGGCAACGGCTGGGCCTACGAGGCCTCCCTCCGCGGAGAACACCTCGACGACGCCCTCACGTTGGTCGAGGCCGCTCTGGCGGGGCTCGCAAAGGCTACTTGGAACCAAACCTATGGCCTAACCTTTGCCGAATGGAGTGAACGACAAGACGTCAACCTGTCCAACTACCAAGACACCCGCGGCTGGATTCTGTACAAGCTCGATCGTCCCGAAGAAGCGGTCGAAGCCCTCACCGCAGCCGCCCGAGCCAACCCAAGCGGGGTCGTATATGCCCACCTAGGGCTAGCCCACGCCGCCCTGAACCAGGACGGGCTGGCCTTCGCCTTCCTCTCGACGAGCATCACCCAGGGTATCCAAGAGCCCGACTTAGCAGCCGAGGTCGTGCAAGTGCTCAAGCCACTGTTTGCGCGCCTTGGCGCCTGGCAACCCGACGGCGTCGACGGCTACCTTGCTTCGCTGGTCGAAGAAGCCGAAGAGACCGGAGAAGAAGCGGCCACCGCGGCAGAATCGCCCGCCGGTCACAGTCTCATCGGCCAGGAGCTGCCCATCTCGGTCGCCAAAGCCATGGAAGGCGGTGACCTAAGCCTCCAACACGACGGCATCCTGGTCATCGACCTGTGGGCTACTTGGTGCGGCCCCTGCGTCCAAGGCATGCCGCATCTACAGTCCGTCGCCAAAGAATACGCCGACCAGGGGGTTCGTGTAGTGGGCCTCTCGGTCGACGACAAACAAGCCAAGGTCACCAAGTTCTTCCGCGGCGCCACCGTGGATTACGAGCTGGGTTGGATCAGTAAAACCGGTTTCG
>JAACDH010000276.1 GCA_009936995.1 Rhodobacterales bacterium | reverse complement strand
GCGATACCCCCAAACAGGGCTATACTGGATCGGGAGGTGCCAGATGCTTCTTATCCTCCATCTAAGCAAAACCCTCTAGGTTTTGATAAAAAGCGAATATTGATTCGAAATGGCCAATTTTATATCGTCGGTCATATGAAGGAACCAATGACAAGATTGGCAGTTATCACGTTCACCATGTTCGTCTCTTTTTCCGCTTGCAGCGGTGATTTAGAGTGCGGAGAGGGTGAATACGAAAACGATGGAGTTTGTGTCGCAGATACAGGATCGGACCCGGACGTGGGCACAGATGGCGAATGGACGGGGGTCAGCAGAACGATAGACGAGGTTTCAGCCGAATTGATGACCGACAGCAATTTCGTGGAAGTGCTGACCCACTCGGATGAGATCGCGATGACTCTCCAAGGCGATTCTGGCTCGTACAGCAACCAGGCCGTCACCACGTACATCTCCGACAATGGCGGCGGGGAATGCACCATGACTCGGACCGAGTCTTGGACGGGACCGGTCACTTTGGTCGACGCTGGGGAGGGCGCCTTCGGGGCGACGCTGGATCTGTTGATCGCCGGCGAAGCGGTTTGCGAGACGGATCCTCAGCTCGGATTCAGCGGGGAGATCGATGTACAGGTCGTCTTTGACTGCACCCTGTCAGAGGATGCCAACTCGATATCCTGCAGCAACGCCGATGGTAATTGGACGTTCACCCGAAACAGGTAAGCGTCATCGCGCCAGTTGACCACGGTTACCAAAGCGCCGGTGGCGCTCTTGACCACATCACGCCCACGTCACGCGGGAGGTGCCAGATGCTTCTTATCCTCTCGACAGCCAGGGCCAGGTGTTGGCGATTCACTGGGGTTGGGACAGCGAACAGCACTACCATGGTCGGCTCACGGGCGTGCCGTTCTCCCACGTTGTCCGCAGCTTTCCGCTGGTCGCTTCTATCGCCGACTGCCCGAATCCGGTGGAGAGCCTATCGGTGCGGACTCAGGTACTGCAAGCGGGTGAGGACTTCGATCGGGTCAGACTGTACCTAAGCGACCAGGGCCACTGTTTAGACCAGGTCGACTCGGTGACCTGGCATTTGCACCCCACGTTCGACGACCCGGACGCGCCGGGCTGGTCAGGGGCAGCGGGCTTTCCGATTACGCTCGTGGCGTGGGGGATGTTCGACCTCACTGCGACGGTTCGGATGGGTGGAAGGAAGGTCGAGATTCCGGGGCAGGCGGTTTGGTAGCGAACGTCGACTCCGGAACAGAGGCCGCGCGCCGGGAGCGAATGCGGGTGAGATGCGGTACTCGCCGGTGGCGATGGGACGAGCCCGAGCCTCGCCGCCACATAGATGTCGCGACGACACCACCCAAGAGGGCTGTGGCCAAGGTAAGCGCCAGAAACTTCACCCCATCATCGAGGGCCATCGCGGCCGCGCGCTTGGGGTCCAATTGATCGGATCCGTCATTGGCAATCAACAGCCGAAAGGGCCGGTCGGACGCCCGCCCGAGGGCGTCAATGGCGAAGACATCCACAGTAAGCTCGAAGGGCGGCGGAGTGCCATGTTCCACCCAAACGAAGCTGACGCGTGGGCCCCGGAATGCGCCCACGTCGAGGTCGACGGGTGAGGTTCCCTCCACCACATCAAACCGGTAGGCCAACTCGGGGTCGTTTGGCTCGACTTTGAAGGTGAACATTCCGATATCGTCTCTCGAATGGCCGGTCGATTTTCCGCCTCTGCGCACCGATAGGTCAACCGTCCAAGGCGCCGCGGGACCGACTCCGGGTGCTGGCGTCTCGGGTAACTCCACCGGTTGCGGCAACGCGAACACGCTCGCTTGGGCCGCAGGAGAACCGCAGGTCAGCGCCAACATCCAGAGGCCGACAGCACGGCTCGCTCTCCATGAACGGCCGGCGCTTCTTTGTCGTGGGTACCCAAACCGGGCGTCCAATGAGAACGACATCAACAAACCTCCTGGGGCCAACTGCTCAACACCTCTGACCACGGCCGGCGAGAAAGGTTCGAAACGAGTGGTCTCCGATGCCTGGCCGACCTGGAAGACTGGCTTGTCCTCTAGCGCGGCGGATGTAGCCGGCATAAGTCTGCAAATCGGGGTCTGCCTGCTACGACCCGCCGATCGTGGGGGCGGCGAGCTCCTGTTGGTCGGCCTGAATCATGATGAACACGGCGCCATCGTCGCCGGCTGTGCCGCTATGTACTTAGGCCGCCTCTAGCGAGGAGCCGCCTGCATCGTCGCGAGGACGGACTGCTGGTCCTCACCCTGCG
>JAACDH010000275.1 GCA_009936995.1 Rhodobacterales bacterium | reverse complement strand
TGACCACCCGGCGGCCGAGGAAGTGCGGGGTTGGCTGCGCGGCGAGTATGTGGTTGGGCCAGAGTGCTTGACCGACGAGTAGGGGCGCTCTCCCTGGCGATTACTCTGTTTCGGACTCGGCGACCGCTTCGAGTTGTTTCGCGAAGTGCTGGGAGTAGGGCGCCAGCTCGCGTAGGTAGGGCGTGGCAATCGCCTGCGCCTCGTCGCTGAGTTCGTGCAGGTCTTGGATGTACTGCTCGGGCACATGGCGGAAGGACACGCTGATCCGACGAACGTCGAAGTCGTCGATTTGGGCGCTCAACACCGGGTCGAGGCCGTAGCGTACCCGGGTGACCCGATGGTACAGCCGGTCTTTGTACTCGGGACCGCTGATGATCACCACTGAGCGATTCCGTACCCATTGACTGTGTTCTACGGCCTCGGCCTCGGGCTCAAGAAACTCGAGCTGCGCGGGCTGTCCCACAGAGAACATCACCACCGCACCCGGCTCGGCGTCGCGGTGCATCCGCAAGCGGGCGAAGTCGACCGGAGGTTTGCCCGGCTGCTTGCGCTCGCGGCCGTAGAAGTTGACCAGGCAGGTGTTGGGCAGCGGACCCGTGTCGCCGTGCTCTCCCAGCTCGTCACGAAGGCGCTGGAGGATACCGACCATCACTGAAGGCAGCGGCTCGGCGCGGACGCAGCGGTCGGTGAGATGGTCCGGCTCGGCGTAGTAGCCCAAGGCCGCGAACTGCCAGGCTCCCAGCCAGTACACCGGGCGGGTGAGGCGACCGGTTCCGCCGCGACGGCTGGTCTGCCCGTCGGCGTGCCGCTTCTCCCAGAGGGGATGCAGCTCGGCAAAAAAAGCGGCGAGGGTGTTGGCCTCGTCGGCGCTGATGAACCGCGGCAGGTACGACAGACCGGGCCGCCGGAGGGCGCGGTCGCCTTTCTGTGGGGATTCGGACGCAGGCGGTGCCTTCACGACGTCTCCGGGCGCTGAATACAAGACGTTTATGACGCGTCGCGGGGGAGATCACAAGTGGGGGTGTGGGATGAAACCGGGCTGAACGCTGGCATCGGATGGCCGTGCGGGCACCTACTCGTTTTCCGAGGGTTTTGAGCTCGGCCTCCCCCTAGACGGGTCCCTCGACAATCCTGACGGCGGAACGGCTTGGGAGTCACCCCTAGCGCTGAAGGCTTCTCGACCTCGACCTGCGGTCTCACCTGGAACACGGTGTACGACAAAGCCGGTAACGTCGCGCTCACCTGCGACGGCCTCGACAACGACTGCAATGTACTCACCGAAAACAATGAGGATGCCGATGGAGACGGGCAGGGCGTCTCCGTCGGCGTGCACATTGGCCTTGGCCCCGCTAAAGGCCGCCCATGCGACTCATCGACCATCTCAAGTCTCTCGAATTCAGCAATAAGCAAGCCAGGGACTACCTGGGTTCCGGCAAGGTGTGGGTGGGCGGCATCCCCACCCGAGATGGGGGTCGCGAGGTCCAGTCCGACGAAGTGGTGATTCGGATGGAGGCGCCAAAAATCCGCGTCGGTCGCGGCCTAGTGGTGTTGTGGCGCGACAACAGCATGGCGGTGGTGTGGAAGCCCAGCGGCATGCTCTCGGCGCCGGCACCCAAGCGCGACGAGACCAACGTGCTCGCCGAGGCCAGTCGGGTGTTGGGCGCGGTCTTGCCCGTGTATCGCCTGGGCGAAGAGACCTCGGGTCTGATGTTGGTGGCGCGGACAGAGCAGGGGCAGGATCAGCTTCGGTCCTTGCTGAAGTCGCAGAACGTTCAGCAGCGGTACCTGGCCATCTGTCAACGTGGACTGCCGCCCGACACTACATTCATCGAGACGAATATGGTTCGGGACCGCGGTGATGGTAAGCGCGGCACCGACCGAGCGAACCCCAACGCGAAGTACGCGGCGACCAAGGTGCGGACCGTAGAGGCCCTTGGACCGTGCAGCCTGGTCGAGGCCACGCTGTGTACCCGAAATATGCACCAAATTCGGATTCACTTGGCCGAAGTAGGTAGTCCGATCCTCGGAGATGCCCTGTATGGCGGCGCCGGTGTGGCCCGTCGCTCCTCCCGTCTAGCCCTGCACGCATGGGAATTGAGCTTCACCCATCCGCTCACGGGCGCCAAGCTGTCTTTCGAGGCCCCCCTGGCTGATGATCTAGAGGTTCTCCGGCGCGATCTCAAGGTCATGAAGGCGACGAAGAAACGTCCTATTACCGAGGGTCAGGAAGTCGAAACGGTTGGCCGAAAGCGGAGAAAGAAGCAGTCGAAGCCGAAGTCGGCCAAGAACAACAAGAAGTCCAAGCTGCGCGCGAAAGCGAAGGCGGCGCGCACCAAGCCGAAGAAGTAGAGAGCGCCTGACGTGACACCGCCGTCATCGTTTTGTCGAGGTCGCTGCACCTGATGCGTCGAGCCAAGACGGAGCTCAAGGGCGGCTTCGAAGTCTCCGGATACCTGTTCGAGTGGCACCGGCGAGGAGGGTTACACATCGAGAAGGTCTAGGGTCAGCTTGGCGACGTTGAGGTCTATTCCACGAGTTGAGACGCTGTGTTCGTCGGGACTTCGACAGGCAGGTGCGTCAAAGTGATGCACCTTCCCGATCCTGAGCGGCAGAGTGCATCGTCTGAGTTTAGGTTGACGATATGAAATACGTCCTATCTCTGTTGGCGCTCTGTGCGTGTGGCGAGCAGACCGTTCTGCCGCCCGAGCTGGTCTCTTTCACGGTCGATCCGGCCATTGCCCAGGCGGGCGATGAGCTCACCACCACGGTGGAGGTGGCCCACTTCACGCTCACCGGCGAGGAAGAGCACGCCCACGACGAGATGGCCATGGATGACCATCACGATGGTGATGGTTCAGATGCAACGGGGCATGTGCACATCTACCTTGATGATCTTGAGACCAGTCCATTAGCCATGCAGGTCACTTCGGTGGGCACCCTCATCATCCCCGAGGGCACCGAGCTCGGCGACCATGTGCTCATCGGTCGACTCCATGATTCCAGCCACTTGATCATCGAGCCTCAGGTGATTCTCGAGATTGACCTCCAAATTATCACGCCCTAAAGATCGGTCATCGCTCGGCGCCGTTGTCGACCCACTGTCGAATCGCACAGCGTTCAGCCTCGGCGAGGGGCTGGCCGGGAGGCATCGCGTCTGCCGGGTCTTCGGCTTCGAGCCGGGTGATGAGCGGGCTGCACGCTGCATCTTGGGCGAACACTGCGCTGTCGATGAGCTGTTCGTAGCTGTCGTCGGGGTCGTCGAAGGTGTAGCCGCCTTTGTTGCCTTCGGCTGCATGGCAGCTGGAACCGGCGATACCACAGGTTGGCTTGAGGGTGCTGGCGTACACTTCGTCGAAGGTTGGCTCGTAGAGGGGCGTACAGGCAAGGTCGAGATCTTCGACGCAAACGTCGTCCGCGCCACAGGCTATCAGCGCGATGAGCCCCAGGGCGAGTCGCATTTATCCCTCGAGGCAGAAGCGGAACATCACGGTCTCGGTCACGTCACCGTCCACCAGATCAATGTTGATTTCCCACAGTCCGGGCATGAACAGATCGATGCTGTCGGGGGCCCACACACCGCCTTGGTCGGGGGCATCGTAGGTGGGCGGAGAGGCGCCGTGACCGTGCAGAGGCATCCAAGGCGTGATGAGCAGGGAGATGCCGTCGGTCGGTGAGCCGTCTGCGTTCTTGATGTCGAACACAAAGGTGTTGAATCCGACATCGGGTGGCGCGGGATCGGCGCTGACCAGGGTGACCTCAACCCCCGAGGCGCTTGCGAGCGAGAGACCCGCCACGTAAGTGTCGATCGAGCCGCCATCGTCGCAGCTTGCGGCCTGGCTGCCGTTAGGAGAGCTGCTGTCGCCGTCGAGTGCGATATCGCCGCAGCCCGCCGACAGGAGGGAGAGCAGTAGAAGTGAGTTCTTCATGCTGGAAGGTTAACCTTGGTTTGGCCACTCCGCGCCGGCTTTGACAGGTCGTGAAGACTAGCATTGAACGTCTGGGGGCGCGCCTGCCCAGGTAACCGCTTGGTTCGGTCACTTTCCCGCGTTGACCTGAACCACGTCGCACCCCGTGTTGTCGGTCTGCAAGGCCCCTAAGTCCGCACCCCCGTCGACGTCGTGGAGGATGAACGCGCTCCCGACCGACGCTCGGCCAACTTGGGGTGGCCGTTCCCTGCCGCCGAGGCGCGGTTGTTCGACTCGGGCCTACCTCAGGTGCTCAACGGTGCTGTGTTCTTCGGTGTTCCGGGTCGCTACGTGACCCTCCAAACGCAAACCCACAGCGCGCGAATAGAGGTGTCGCACGCTCTGGAGGTAGGTGTATACACAAGGTATGGGCCGTCTGGGTTATGATGAATCGTGAACACCTCGCACCAGCGCCTGAAGCCGGGTACCCAGATCGGCGGCTACATCATCCAGCACCACCTGGGCCAAGGTGGTATGTCAGATGTCTATCAGGTAGCTGACGTTCACAGTGGCGATATTCACGCCTTAAAGCTGCTTTACGACATCGATTCCCGCGTGCTCTTCGAGCTTGAATACGAAGTTATGGTGCGTCTAAATCACCCGGGCGTGGTGCGAACGTACCGGTACGGCGTCCACGATGGCGCTCCGTGGATCAGCATGGAGGCGCTGAGTGGTTCTCCAGCGCATGTTCACATCAAAGCTTTCGGAATACCGGGAGGCCAAGCGCGTACTGTAGAGGCCATTCGCGTCTCCACCTTGGTGGCTCGCGCCCTAGAATACGTGCATGGCCGGGATATCGTCCACCGCGATCTAAAGCCCGGCAACGTTATCGTGTTGCCCGACGGTCGGGTGCGCTTGGTCGATTTTGGTGTGGCGCTGCGGAAGGGCGTGTTCGACCGCGTCTCCCGAGAGGGCGGTTTTGTGGGAACACCGGGCTACGCGGCCCCCGAACAGTTCACCGCCACAGCGGTCGACCAGCGTGCCGATCTGTTCGCCCTAGGCGTAATGATGTACCGGCTACTGAATGGCCGGCTGCCGTTCCGCGGACACGACATCACCGAGACGTTGCGCCAGGTGCTGCAAGCGCCGTCACCGCCACGAAACAAATGGGCGCAGGATGTGCCGGAGAAGCTCGCCGTGCTCATCGAGCAACTCCTTGAAAAGTCAGTCGACAAACGGACGGGTTCGGCAGCGGAGGTGGCCATCCGACTAGACGGTATCTCTGGAAAAAGTGTTGTCACAGGTACATCTTTGGCGATTCATCGAAGCGATCCGGTGTTGAGATCTCAGCAGATCATACAGATTCTCGACGGACTGGATACCCCAGGTGTTCTGTTTGTCACCTCCGAGGACGGCGCCCATCGACGAGCGGTTCTCGAACGTTTGGTCAACGCCGCGCGCGCGCGAGACGTGGCGGCGGGATTGGCTGTCCTAGACGACCCAACGAATTGGGGGTCCGGTGGACTCGCCCAGATGCTGGTGATGTCGTTGCCTGACGACGAGCTGCGTCACCGCATCGAAATGATGGCGGCGGCCTCCAAGGGCGACCGGCGCTGGGGCAACGCGCTGGTGAATGCGGCGAGGCGAAGCGGTGAGCAGTTGGTGTTCTTGCTGGCATGCGATCTGGTCGCGTCGCTAAACACCGACGCGGTAGACCTGCTTAAGAGCCTGTCGGACGTGGCCGGTCCAAGCTTGCAGCTCACGTTGGTTCTGGGCAGCGAACCTAATGTTACTCTGTTCGGACATGTGGCGCATGCGTTCCGAGAGGCGGAGCAGGTGGTGCTCCAGCCGCTCACGCCATTGGAGTCGACGTTGGCCGTTGGCAGTATGCTCGGACGCCGTCCGCCGTCCGGGGCGTTGGGCCTTCAGATTTACGCCCGAACCCAAGGTTGGCCGTCTCATATTGCCTCACTGACGCGCGAATTGGTGCTCAACGGCGGGGTACAGGCCGAGGGCGACCGGGTGCTGTGGGCCCGACAAGATCTCGAGCTCCCCGTGCCCGAAGGCTTCCGATACAAGCTAGAGGACGACATTCGGAAACGAACCCGGGCCGAGCGAACGGTGCTGGATGTTATCTGCGTGGTGGGCGGTATTCGTCTCGAGGGCTTGATCGAGGCGATGTCATTGCCGCGTCCCGCGATGGAGTCCTCGGTGGTCGATCTACTCGATGACGGAATGCTGCGTCGCGACGAGGATGGTATTTTACACATCGGAACTACCATGCTGGATCGCGTGGTGAACAGGAATATGGGGTCGAGTCTAAGGGGAATGCTCGAGCGGATGTTGCTTCGGCATCCCGGCAATATTCCGCAGACGCCCTTTCGGATTCGCGCTCTAATGGTGGCGGAGCGCGTCGACGAGGCCGCTTCCGAGGCGCTCCAGATCGTGGAGCCGTTCGTCGTGGCTGGTGAATGGAAGCAGGTGATGCTTGTGCTTGACGGAGTCGTCGACGGGTTGATGTCCGACGTGTCGTTCACCGACGATCTGGTGCGTGTGCACTTGCTGCACGCTCAGAGCGTTCTGGCTATGCGGCTGTCGGGGACGTTGGTGGCTCAAACGGTGGCCAAGGTTCGAAAGCATGTGAGCGATCCGCTGCAGTTGAGTCAGTGTGATTTGGTCAGCGCCGATCTTCAACGTTCTATTGGCCATTACGGCAACTATTTTAAGTCCCTTTCAAGCGCTGTTGAGAACGCGGGCGAGCTCGCCGACCTCGATTTACGACAAAAACTGAATGTGGCGCTCGGTCGTGGATACCTATGGAAAGGTGACCCCCGGGCCGCAAATCGTCTGCTCACTAGGGTGTTAGACGAAGCCGAGGGTCAGGTTAACAACCGCGGTCTGCGTCTGATAGGAGCCGCGGCGGAGGCGTGCGTGGTTCTCGGCGAGGTCGAACGAGCCGAGAAGCTGTCAAGGATGGCAATGGCGGGGTCCGACAACGACCCAGTGGTCCTCGGAGAGTCGGCCTCAGTTTTGGCGCGGGTGCTGGCGGGGCGTGGCAACTACTCCGAGGCGCTGCACCTGCTGGCCACCGTGGCCGATCAGCTTCGGATGAAGATTGACCCTCGAGCCTATGTGACGGTGTTGCTGGGCATCGCCCGCTGCGAGATCGAGCTACATCGACTTGGGCTCGCCCAGGACTGCCTGGACGAGATCGCCTCGGTCATCCGGCCCGGCGAGCTGTTGCACGTGCGACTCGAGGCAAGTTTACTCGAGGGGCGAATGCGGGTGATGTCTGGAGAGTCTGCGGGCGCCGTCTACTTACTCCAGAGCGTGGCCGAACGGGCACGTGCGGCTGGGCTTCAGCCGTTGGCCGACGAAGCGGGGGCCTATACCCTCGAGGCTCAGCACGTAGCGGGCTTGCCGGGCGAGCCGCTTGAAAGCTGGTTCGATTCGAGGAAGCTGTCGTATATGGCTGACAAAAACATATGGGCCTTTGCTCGGAGCTGTTGGCTTTATCAGCGCGTGGCCAAAAAGCCGGTCAATCCCGATCGGGCCTTCTCGATACTCCTCGAGGCAATGGACGGCAAGGATTTGCTGCCCATGCGGGTTGAGCTAAATCTTGCGCGTGCCATATTCCACTGGTCCGGCGGCTCGAAGCGTGGCTACATTAAAGCGATTGTGCAGGCCGAGAACGACTTGCAGACCATCCTCGGCAAGCTTCAGCCCAGTGAAGATGGCGCCCTTCGAGTGCATCCTTGGAGACGTCGACTCCTGGGCGCTCAGCGTGCTCTGGCGGAGGCTGAGAAGACGGCGGATGTGGCTGGTTAAAATCTGCACGGTGCCAACGATTCCGGCCGGTTTGACTGCAGACGCAGGTCTGAACGCTCTTCATTGGACGTGAAACAGACGCTTGATGGTGGCCGAGACCTCGGATGGAAGCCCGGAGAGGATGAGCGCTCTTTTTCACATGACTGCGGGTTAGCGCAACTTCGCCCCCAAGGTGTACCCTCTGGCACACACTGGGGAGCGCTCAAAGCAGATGTTGGCCTATCGAGGAATTCAACAGGTACTGACCGCCGCCATGAGCGTGTTCTTCAAGGACATTCAACGGGTTGGGCAACACCACATTCCGCTCGAAGGTGCCGGGCCCGTGCTGTTTGTGGGGAACCACCCCAACTCCCTCATCGATCCTGTATTGCTGGTCACTACGTGTGATCGAATCGTGCACTTTGCGGCAAAAGACAAGCTGTTTACGTTCCCTTTGAGCGTCTTGTTGCGAACCATGGGTGCCGTGCCCATCGCGCGCAAAATGGACTATGTAGATGGCGGAGAACGCGATAATTTATCGGCGTTTGAAGCAATGTACCAGGTGTTGGGTGGGGGTAGAGCCGTCGGCATCTTCCCCGAGGGATTGTCGCATGACAAAGCACAGCTTCAGCGGATCAAGAGCGGTGCAGCCCGGGTGGCCCTCGAGACCGCTACCCGCCATCCCGATGTGCCGCTAGTCATCGTGCCTTGTGGACTCAACTACATTCACAAAAAGACATTCCGAAGTAGAGTTCTCATACAGTACGGCGAGCCGATTCAGCTGGGTGAATCCGAGCGCAAGGCGTGGTCCGACGACGAGCGTGCCTCGGCCGCGGAGCTCACCGAGCGCATCGAGGACGCCATGCGCTCTCTCACCGTGAACGCCGAAGACTGGGAGACCCTGCGCGTCCTCGACGCCTGTCGTCGGCTGTACCAACCTCGCCACGTGGACCTCGCTCAGCGAGTGGAGTTGGCTCGACGATTCTGCGATGTCTATCCTCAGATTCGCGACCAACGCGACGTCCAGGTGCTGTACGCCAAGGTGCGCGACTATCTCGACACCCTCGACGCCTCCGGCCTCAACGACCGCGACCTGCTCCGCGACCTCTCGGTGCCCGAGCTCTCGGCCCGAGCCCTGGGCAACGTGCTCCGTCTGGTGTTCTGGGCGCCTTTGGCGTTGCCAGGTTTACCCATCCACGGCAGCCTCTTGGTGGGGGTCGGCTGGGCCGGCGTCCAGTTCTCGCCCCGCAACGATGTGGTCGGTACCTCGCGTTTTGTCATCGGCTTGCTCGCGGTGGTCGCGGCTTGGGTGCTGGTGCCCATCTTGGCCGGTCTCCAATTTGGGCTGAAGGTTGGCGTCGCGGTCGGCATCAGCCTGCCGGTTGCTGGTTTTGCCACGCTAAAGGTGCTGGAGCGAGGGGCTTCGTTGCGTCGACTGCTGCGTTCGGCGCTGCACGCGCTGGCTTTACGAAAGACCCTAGGGCGTCTGCGAGAACAGCGGAAGTCCCTGGAGCAAGAAGTGATTACGATGGTTCAGCGTCGGATTCCGGACGACATGAAGCCGATCTTTCCGGGTCGTCTAGAGCGGTAGGCTATTGTCCCGTTCCCGTGGGTCAGCGGCCATCCCGAATCGGTCACCCGGGCCTAGGATGACCGCAGCTCACGCCTTCGAGTGGTGCGTCGCGGGCCATGATGCCGCAGCGTCCAGCGCGATTGCCCCAGGTCTGTCAGCTAGGTAGGCCACCTACTATTTGTGATGCCGGTTTAAACCATGTTATCCTGTCGGAACTAAACACTGGGGTCCCTTCTGCTCATCTCACGACTCTTTACCCTGTCGTTTCTTCTCATTGGCTGCGGGGCCGACAGCTCCGACGATGCCGATGAAACAGGAACCCGAGCCACCGCGACGTTATGCGCCGACTCCGATGGCGACGGGTACTGCGACGACGTCGACAGCTGCGACGGTGGAAACGATATGGTGGACGGCGATGGCGACGGCGTGCCCGACTTCTGCGACGAGTGCCTGGACGGCGGCGACAGTGACGGCGACGGCGTCTGCGACGTGGACGATCTATGCGCGGGCGATGATTCTACGCTCGACGACGATGGCGACGGCATCTGCGGCGACCTCGACCTGTGCCTGGGCGACGATGCGACCGGCGACACGGACTCCGATGGCATCTGCGACGACGACGACGTGTGTGCCTCCGGAGACGACGGCGTAGACGGTGATGGCGATGGCGTGCCCGACTTCTGCGACGTTTGTAACGGTGACGACACCACCGGCGACTACGACGGCGACTTGGCGTGCAACGACACCGACACCGACGACGACAACGATGGCGCTCTTGACGTCGAAGACTCCGACGACAACAACGCGTTTGTCTGCGCCGACACCGATGTCGACTCCTGCGAT
>JAACDH010000274.1 GCA_009936995.1 Rhodobacterales bacterium | reverse complement strand
TCGCATTGTTGGCGCCTTCCTGGCCGCCATGGTGGCAATGGTCGCCGCCATGGGCTTTCTCGTCGTCGAGTATGGCGAAGTGTCTGCAAGCCAGGCGATGATCACTGAGTCCTACTTGCCTATCGGCCAGAACGTCGACGCCCTCCGTCTCTACCAGCAAAGGGTCGACAACGACATCGAGCGATTACGACGCGACGGCAGACGCCCAGGCACCGGCGCAGCCTCGTCGGCGGTCATCTACACCGACGCACTCCAAGACCAACTCGAACAGGCCCGCAGCTTGGCGCTACAGGCCCAGAGCCAGAGCGACAACCCACAGGAACAGGCCTTTCTACACAAAGTTAAATCACAGTTATCCGTGATCGAGTCGCTGTTTGTGCAGTACCAAAACCAGTCCGCCCAGGTGGTCAGTCTGTTCGAACAGGACTCCCGTGAAGAAGCACTGGCACGGGTTGAACCCCTTAAACAAGACGCTCACAACCTCGGCGAAGAGATCGACTCCCTGTCTCGGGCCGTCCAAGGGCACATTAAGCTGCTCGCCCTGACCACCGAACAGATGAGAACCCGTGCCAACGCCGTCGCGGTCACCCTCACCTTGGTCGCGTTGGGGGTGTTTGGCGCGGGAATCGCTGCTGTGCTGTTCGCGCTGAGGCCGATCGGCGACCTCACCGGTCAAGTCCAACGGCTGGCTGCAGGTGACTACACCGGTCGCGTCGACATCCCCAGCGGTGACGAATTCGCCGTCCTGGCAGGAGAGTTCAACGCCATGGTTACCGCGCTACGTCTTCGCGACAAAACCCTTGTTGAACGTGCCGAGCAGCTCAATGTACTCACTCGCTACCTCGGCAGCGTCCTCGACACGCTCGACGACAGCCTCTTCGTGGTCGAAGACCAGCAAGTCACCCTCGCCAACCCAGCCGCCCGGCGCCTGTGGGATGCCCACGAAGAGGGCGCACCGCCAGCAACTTTGGTCGACTTTCTAGGGAAGTCCGGTCGACACGAGATCGAACGGAACGATGGCTCCCTACACGAAGTTCGCGCCACCAAGTTCGGCGACGAGGGCTTTGTGGTCGTCATCGCCGATGTCACCGAACAAAAACGCTCCGCCGAGAGGCTGGCGCGGTCCGAGCGGCTGGCCTTGGTCGGTCAGATGTTGGCGCAGATCACCCACGAGGTCCGCAACCCGCTCAACTCGCTGGGCCTAAACGCCGACATGCTCGGCGACGAGTTGGGGGCGCTCGACCCCGATCGCAAGACCGAGGCCTGGGACTTGCTGGGGGTCGTGTCCGGCGAGATCGACCGACTCACCGAGGTCACCGCCCACTACCTGGCCATGGCCCGGCGCCCGAAGGCCCAGCTGGCTCCCGTGGACTACCCCGGACTCCTCGACGACGTCGTTCGCCTGATCTCACTCGAACTCGATCAACAGTCCATCTCCCTCGCACTGCACCACAGTCCTATGGGCCCACAGTTGGCCGACGGCAACCAGATCCGCCAGTCCTTACTCAACGTCGTTCGCAACGCAGCCGAAGCGGGGGCGACGGCCCTGGTCCTCACCCTCGATCATGATGCCCACAACGTCCGCATCACCCTCGAAGACAACGGCCCCGGCATGACCCAAGACGAGATCGACCGAGCCACCGACCCATTTTTCAGCACCAAGGCCCAAGGCACCGGGCTCGGACTCGCGATCACCCGACAAATCCTAGAAGATCACGACGGGCAACTCGAAGTCATCTCGTGTCTCGGCACCGGCAGCACGGTTACGCTGGTGCTACCTCAACGAGTCGCCCCCACCCAACACGAGGCTTTGGACGGATGAGTGCCACGGTTCAAAATATTCTGGTTGTCGACGACGCCGAGTCCAACCGCGTCACCCTAGAGCGGATTCTTCGTCGCGAGGGCTTCGACGTCAAGCACGCCTCATCCGGTCGCGAGGCCATGGAGAAGCTCCGAGAACGCCCCACCGATTTGGTCCTCACCGACCTAAAGATGCCTGGCATGAGCGGCATCGACCTGCTCAAGGCCGGCAAGACCATCGACCCCGACATCGAGTTCGTGGTGATGACCGCCTACGGCACCGTAGAGACCGCCGTCGAAGCGATGAAAGAGGGCGCCTACGACTTCGTCAGCAAGCCCCTCAAGCGTCTAGAGCTGGTCACCTGTCTTCGGAAGGCCCTCGAAAAACGCAATCTGCAGGTAGAGAATCGCCGACTACGCGAGCGACTGGCTGCTGTGGGCGAAGGCGATATCATCGGTAACAGCCCCATCATGCGCTCGCTCATGGACGAAGCCGAGCAAGTGGCGCCCTCCGACGCCACCGTGCTCGTGTCAGGCGAATCGGGAACTGGAAAGGGCCGTTTGGCACGGGCACTACATCGGATGAGTCGGCGCCGGGCCCGGCGTTTTGTGACCGTCAATTGTGGCGCCATCCCCGAGACCCTCCTCGAAAGTGAGCTCTTTGGCTACGAAAAAGGATCTTTCACTGGCGCAATGGGTCGAAAAGAGGGTCGGTTCGACCTCGCCCGTGGCGGCACCCTGTTCCTAGACGAGGTCACCGAGATGAAGCCGGCGATGCAGATTCGACTGCTTCGCGTCCTTCAAGACGGTGAGTACGAGCGCGTGGGCGGCACCGAAACCCTCATCGCGGATGTTCGGGTCATTGCCGCCTCAAACCGCGACATCGAAGAAGAGGTTTCCGAGGGTCGATTCCGCCAAGATCTCTTCTACCGGCTCAACGTCATCCGACTCACCTTGCCGCACCTTCGCGAGCGCCCCGAAGACGTGCCGCTCCTCGCCCAGCATTTCTTGGTTCGGTACAGTCACAAGAACGACAAGACGTTCAACGGATTCGCGCCCGAGGCCCTCGACGCACTGGCTGGATACGCATGGCCCGGCAATGTCCGTGAGCTCGAGAACGCCATCGAACGTGCGGTCGTCCTCTCGCGCGACGATCGAATTGGCCTGGGTGACCTCCCGCCTCAAGTGCGAGAAGGTCGGGGCGCGCGCAAGCAACTCCAGTTCGAAGTCGGTACGCCTCTCAAAGACATCGGACGCTTGATGATCGAGGAAACGCTTCGGATGTGTAACGGCGATAAGAGCATCGCGGCCAGTCTCATGGGAATCACCGCTCGAACGATCTACCGCCGCGAAGCCGAGTGGAAAGAAGAAGACTAGCGCTTCAAGGTGCGACGGCCAAACGCCACCATGTGGTCCACCGCGTCAGTCGTTCCCGGCAGTCCCGCCTGAATGTACCAGCAGTGTACCGAGCCCGCGGCTAGATTCACGTCGACCTCTACGCCTGAAGCCCGCAAACGCTCGGCGACCGACAGCTGATCGTCTCGCAGGCACTCTGCGTCACCGATCGCCAGGTGAATGGGCGGTAATCCATGAAACTCCGCGTGGCTAGGCGACACCTCGGGATGACCGAGCTGCCCTGCCGCGTACATTTCGGCCCAACCTGCGGCGACCTCTACGTGAAGATAGTCCAGCGAAGCGTTGGTCTGGACCGACGCACCGGGCATGCTCAGGTCGACCCAAGGGGAGCCCAAAATGGCGCCACCCAGGCGAACGCCCAAGCGCTGGAACCGAAGCAAAGTAGCCAATGCGAGGTTCCCACCCGCCGAATCTCCGGCCAACAGGATGTTCTGCGGTGCGATGCCCTGATCGAGCACGGCCTGAACAGCGGCCTCACCGTCGTCGATGGCAGCTGGATAGGGGTGCTCGGGCGCCAGCCGGTAGTTGACGCTAACCGCCGGTATACCCATACCCCGGGCCAGCTGGCACACGTAGCTACGCACATGAAGCGCGTCGCCGATGACGTAGCCACCGCCGTGAAAGTGAATCAGCCGATGTTTCGAGCTGGCCTCGGGTGGCGTCCATCGGTAGGCCGTTCGTTGACCCAGGGTGAGCTTCGTCTCGGTGATGTCCTTGGGCAGCAAAGCCACCGGCGACCCAAGCACACTGCGCTGGTAGGCGCCGTCGCAGTCCTTGACGCGCATGAGAAGATCGCGGAGCACATGAACCCACAGCTGTTGGCCGCGGCTCCAGGTGGGATCAGCGACGGGCCGGAGCATTGTCTTCGCCAGGCCCGAAAGCGCGGCGCGACCGATGGGCAGCGCTGACTGAAATAGACGGGCCTTAGTCATCGGATGTCGTCTGCTCCCGCACAACCTGAAGCTCGCGTTCGACCTCTTGGAATCGTCGCGCCAAGGCGGTAACGAAGGAGCCCATCCACGAGTTTAGACCTAGACCGTCTTGGAGCGCAACCCGGGTGACCACCAACAGCTCAACGTCGGTCTTTGCCACCACCGAGGCCGATCGAGGTGCGTTCGTAAACACCGCCATCTCGCCAAAGCACTCGCCAGCCACAAGCTCGCGCACCACCCGGCCCAGCCTGCCCTTCTGGACCTGGAGCTGACCCCACTGAACCACAAAGGCCTCGTTACCGGGGTCTCCTTCCTTGACCACAAAGTCGCCGCGGCGAAACTTTCGGGTGGGAAAGCTCCAGCTACCGCGTACGAACGCCTCAAGATCGGCTTTTACTTCTCTCATGGAGGGGTACCGATCGTCGGGGTGGACGGCCATGCACTTCATGGCGATGCGTTCGAGCTGTATGGGAAATAACGGCAGGCCTTCGATCTCGGAGGGGCGCGTGAAACGGCAGGTTTGCGCTCTCCGAATGACTTGGACGACGTCGCCCTTGACGCCATAGGGCGCTGTTCCCGTGAGCGTGAAGTAGATGAGGCCACCGAGGGCGAAAACATCCGTACGGGCGTCAATGGCGGCGTGGTCGCCCATGGCTTGCTCGGGCGCCATCCAAGAGGGCGTTCCTATGAGCGAGTCTTCGTGGTCGAGGCAGTCTTGAGGCGACCGACTGACCACCACAGCCTCGCCGTCTTGAGACTCAACCACCTTAGCGATGCCCCAATCGAGAACGTAAACTTGGCCGAAGTTTCCCAACATCAGATTGGAGGGCTTGAGATCGCGGTGCACCACGCCACGATTGTGTGCGTAGCCAACCGCTTCGCACACCTTGATGAGGATCTGAACCAAGTCGCCCAATTCTTTCGGACGAAGACGGTCTTCACCCAGATCGCGTATCCGACGCCAGTAGGTATCGCCGTCGACCAGCTTTAGGCTGAGGTAAAGGTGCCCTTCAGCGTCCGAGCCGAACTCGTGCACGGGGACGATGTTTGGATGTTCGAGCTGACCGGTGATCTGTGCCTCTTCTATGAAACGAGGCACCAAGCCAGTACGAACGGTGGCGGGGTCGATGGACTTGATGGCCGTGGTCCGCAAGATACGAGGGTCCCACATGCGACGCACCGAGCCCATGCCACCCCGGCCGATTTCGCCACGGTCGACGAAGACGCGCACCTGGCCGAGGGGGTCGAGGGGTACGTCGACCTCTTCGGGACAGTCTATTTCGATGCTCGGTGGGCTGGTCTTCACGTTAACGTGACCTCTTCGCGGAATATCATCGTAGCAGGTCGATAAACAAACAGGTATACCGGCCCTTCTGGAGGTTCCATCATGCTCGCTCGACTCTTCTTTTTAGCAGCCTGCCTTTTGGCGGGTTGCGAGAAACAACAAGAGAACTCAGCGTGCGACGACATGTGCACCGAGATGGTCGCCATGTGCGGTATGGAGGCCTACCCAAGCATGGATTCATGCCTGCAAGGCTGCGAGTACAACGCCGACCAAGGTGCCGACGTCGGCGCTCAGCTCCTCTGCGTCCAACAAGCGTCCTGTGATCCTTTTGCCCTCGTGGAGTGCGAACATGCATACGGCCTCGACTAGCCTAACAATATCCGTCGGACTGTCCTGGTGTTTGACTCTTATCGGTGGCCTCGCGCTCGCGGGCTGCACCCAGGAGTACGAAATCAGCGCAGGGCCGGTCGACGTAAACCCCGAAGACATCCTCGAGTGCGGCTTCACGCCCATCAGCGGCACCCAGCTCTCGGTCTACGACTGCAATCCCGTGTTCGCTGGCACCGACGAAGCCTGGGGTAAGAGCTTCATCTCAGTCGGCTTCCGCGCCCAAGAGATCCTCGGGCATCCGTTCTTCCAGATCTGGTATGCGGCCCGTCCCGAAGGCGTCGCCGAGGGCCAATGGGGCCTAGGTTACGCCATCAGCGAGAACGGCACCGAGTGGATCACCCACCCCAACAATCCCCTCGTACAAGAGGATGGCGGGTGGGATCGCACCAATATAGACGCCTTGCAGATCGTCTGGGACACCCAACTCAACGAGTACGTCCTGTGGTACCAGGGCTACGCGCTCGCTGACAACCCCGCGAATCAAACCTGGGGCATGGGCGTAAAAACCTCCGCCGACGGCGCAGCTTGGCAGGACTTCAACGACGGCGAGATGATTCTCGACTTCAGTAAGTCCTACAATGGCATTCGCTACTGCTGGCCCATGGGCGTCACCCACGGCGCGCTCGAAGGGTACTCGGGCTTCATCGCGGGCGCTCCAGACAGCATCAACACCGACGTCTGCCAGATGTACCGATTCACCGGCCAAGACCTCTCCGATACCTCAAGCTTCGAATTCGAGGCCGAGCCGCTCCTCCGCGCCGGCCCCGAGACCTACGACACCGCAGGCCACGCAAGCGTCGCAGTCGTGAAATGGGATGACGAGCAGTACTTCATGTTCTACGTCGGTTTCCGCGAATGGATCGAAGGCAATGGCTACATATACAGCAACAAGCACTCGCTGAATATGGCCACCAGCCCCGACGCAAACGTGTGGAGCAAATCTCCCGACAACCCCCTGCCTATCAATCTTCTTCAGCCCGGCGTCGTCTCGGATGTTGCGGCACAACGGGTGGGCTCGCGCATCCACCTTTGGGTCACAGACTATTACGAGGACCTCGGCAAGGAAGCAGTAGGTTATTACATCTTCGAGCCTGATATCAAAGTCCACCCGTAGGGAATGCCGTTAACACTGACGTGTTTCTAAGCACTCTCGTGGTGAATCTGGAGAACGTCATGTGGAAGCCCCTATTTATGATCGCATCGCTAAGCGGCGCCACGGTCGCCCAAGCCACCGACTTTACCGCGTGGCAAGGCACCCGGTGGCTGCTTGAGGTCGAAGAGGCCGTCCCGGTTCCCCTCGAGCTTTCTGCGGTTCAAAACCTAACTTTCCGTACGAAAGGCATCCAAATTCGCGCAGTAATCGACTGCAACACGGTCGAAGTGCTGAACAAGAAGTCGGCCACCATCAGCTGCCTCATCGAGGACATCGCCTTTCAAGCCACACCGCGCTCTCTCGACGGCGACCCAGAGCAAGCGTGGAAACATTCTCATGCTGTGCTTGAAGACATGGTCGCTCGAACCCAAGGCAAGACCCTCGAGTTCACGTTGAACCACAAGGGCAAGCTGCTCCGCGTCGACGTACCCGACATCGAGGCCCGCAACGAGTACGAGCGCACCAGCCGCGAGGTCATCCGCCAGCTCGCCACCGACCTCGTGTCGGGTTGGGATCTCGAACACAACAGCTGGGAAGGTACCTGGCCCGCCACCCAAACCTGGCTCATGCGCGTCCCCAATCGTCCTGTGGGACTGTCCGCCGGTGAAATCGTGCACCGAGCCACCAACGTCGAAGGCGACATTATCGTGCAGACCATCGGACGCGGTACCTTCACCACCAGCTACGAACCCTGGGAGCTCCAGGGTAAAGATAAGCTCGTCCGAACCCGTACCCAAGACAGCTCCAACGGGGGCGGATCGCAAGCCGCGGGCATCGGCACGTCGGTCGGCGGAACCACCTACGGCGGCGCCCTCGTCAGCGGCGGCTCCAGCCCAGCGGGCACCATACCCACTGAGCGCACGTACGACGGCAACCTCACCAGCGTGGCCATCATCGACCCCGACCTCAACGCCCCCAAAGAGCGGGTCTGGGCCTTAATGGGCTCCGCCACCGCATCCTCTATCGGCGCTCAATTGGGTGTGTCCATCTGGTATAATGGGCGAATGCGAATGCTCAATGGCGACGAAAAAGCCGACGTTGGCCCCACCCAACTCATCGCGCCGCTCAACCAAACGGTCGAGGGCCTGGCCCCCTGGATTTCCATCCAAGACGAAGACTAGACCTCCATCTCGATGGTGGTGCTCCAGGGTTCGGCGTTTGCGTCGACCTGCTGGCCTTTGGCGGCCCTGTTCATCAACTTGAGGATGTGCGGTCCCACCAGATCGACGTCAGTCGACACGTACGTAGGCTCGCCAAAATCGGCTGTTGTGTCGGTCTGTAGTCCCAAAATGATACGATCTTGCTCGAAAATACGGAGCGCGAGCGGCATGACGAAGGGGCGAATCAACCAGCCTGGCAGTCGAGTACGCAGCGCGGTCACCGAGAACATCCGGGTGTCGTTCTCGCCCACCGGCGTGCAGGCGCCGTTGATGATGATGTGGTTCTCTGGGCCGATACTGTACTCCACCTCGACGATAGAAGGCAGGTAGAAGCGGTCGAAGTGGGTGACCTCTCCGCCGGATGGAGACAAAATTCGCCCCACCAAGCCCTCCGGACGGTCTTCGCCGATGTACTGGCACTGCACGCGATCTACGTAGCGCTTTACCTCGCAAGAAATACGGCTGCGCTTGGCGTCGTTGCGGAACAGACCGGCATGGAGGAAGGCCGTGTGCGGCACATCGAGGGCGTTCTCGGCGATGGCATGTACGCCGGCCGGCGCTCGGACCTCATAGACCACTGTCAAATAGCTTGGGTCGTCGATGTATTGGAAATGCCAGGGTTTGGATTCGGGCACCTGGTCCGCGACGCCGTAAACCCACACAAACCCCTGCTGCTCGATCAACGCGTGAGCCGGAATCTTTCGCGCACTGACATCGGGGTCGGTGAGCAGCGCGGGCACCCGCTTGCAGTGGCCAGCGGCGTCGTATTCCCAGCCGTGGTACGCGCACTGAATGTGATTTCCCTTCACACAGCCCTTAGACAGTGGAATACCGCGGTGAATGCAGCGGTCGACTAGCGCCCCGGCGTTTCCCTGACTGTCGCGAAAGAGCACCAGCGACTTTCCGAGAATTCGTCGCTTCAAGGGCTGTTTTCCGAGCTCGCTGCTTTGGCAGGCGATGTACCAGGCCTCCTCGATCTGCGGGTCTAGGGGATTCATGAGCGGCTCTCCACGATGGCCGCAACGTAGCTCATCGGCTCGACTGTCGATGGTCCAACGGCGCATCACCCGCCTTGAAAATAGATAACATCCAGGCATAGGCCAACACCAAAGGCGGAGATCCGATGGCGAGCAGGGTCAACAGCGTCCAAAGGACCCGGTCGGGAGCCGCTTGGGCAACCGTGATATCGGGCACCACCACGAAGGGGTACTGCGCCACCGCCCAGCCGCCGATCACCAGCACGACCTGTGCGGCTGCCAAAAAACGAGCGACGCCATAAACGCGTCGGTAGAGCGCTCCAATCGTCCCCATACCCACCGCTGCGACAACCACCTGGAACGGCAAAGCAAAGCGCGCGGACCACAGCCCATTCCACACCGTCGGCGCGCCCGATTCAGACAGGAAGAAGGCCAGCCACGCCAGACAGAATACCGCCCCAGAGGCCACCAGTCCTCGGCGGCGAAAGTCCTCTTGAAGCAGGGGAGTCTCCCAGGTGGCGACGGTGAGATAGACGGCAGCCAAGTAGGTGAAAATCGCCAAGGTGAGTCCACCGACAGCCATCGGAAACGGTAGTAACCAGACCCACATGGCCTCTTCAGGGGCGTCTGCGCGAATTCGACCTGAGGCGATGGCGCCCACCGACATGCCCAGCATCAGCGGCGACACCACGCTGCCCACTTCGAACACCCGACTCCAGTTATCCTGGACCTCGGCCCGACGGCTATCGTAGTTGCGAAAGACCAGGGCCACACCCCGTAATACGATTCCAATCAACATGATGGTGAGCGGGACATGAAGCGCGATGGACACGGTCGCGAACGCATCCGGGAAGGCCACAAATGTGAGCACGATGACCAAAATCAGCCAGACGTGATTCGCTTCCCAGACCGGCCCGATAGCCAGCGCAATGGCACGTCGCTGGTCGACCCTTCGCGGTCCACGAGCAGACAGGTCCAGCACACCGCCGCCAAAATCGGCGCCACCGGTGAGGCTGTAGACCACCAGGGCCGCGAAGAGCACGCCCGCGACGAGAACTTCAGGCGTCATCAGGCACCTCCTGGTGAATCACGGGGCTGTGCAGGAACTGGCGACGTAGCAGATAGACAGTGATGATACCTAGCGCAAAGTAGAGCAGGGTAAACGCCAAGAAATGGTACGAAATACCCTGAATCGGTGTCACCGCATCCGCTGTTCTAAGGTAGCCGGTGACGACCCATGGTTGACGCCCTACCTCGGTGGCTATCCAGCCTGCTTCTACCCCCAGTATCCCCATGGGCGACGTCGCGAGAACCATCCGCAGGTACCACCGGTCTAGCGGCAGACGGCGGCGGGCGATGAGCAGCAATCCGCCGACGCCTGCGGTGAGCCCCATCACGCCCGCAGTCGCCAGCATGACTTGGTAGGCGATGTGCGTAACCGCCACCGGGGGACGATTTTCGGGCGGTACATCGCTCAGCCCCATCACCTCGGCGTCCACGCTTCCGTAGCTCAGGTAGCTGAGAAGACCGGGAATATGAATGGCGTAGCGGGTCTCTTCGGCCGCTTCGTCGGGCCAGCCGCCAAGGGTGAAGGGTGCGTTGGTCTGCGTCTCCCATTGAGCCTCGAGGGCGGCTAATTTCACCGGTTGGTTATGGGCAACAGCCTCGGCGACAACATGTCCGGTGAGCGGTTGAAGTACCGTAACGACCGCCGCCAACCCCAGCGCCAACATCAGCCCCCGTTGTTGGAAGCGATTGTCGCGGTCCTTGAGCAACATCCAAGCGTGCACACCTGCGGCCATCCAAGCCGTGGCCACGAAAGCCGCCACGGTCATGTGCAGGGTTTGTCCAAACGCCGAGGGGTTCATCATCGCCGCGATGGGATCGACATCGAGCACCGTGCCATCGGCTGCCAACGTGAAACCTGCGGGCGTGTTCATCCAGGCGTTTGCGGTGACCACGAAGATGGCTGACGCGGTGCCGCTCAACCAGACGCCCACACCGGCCAGGAAGTGTGCGGTTCGACTGGTCCGCTCCCATCCGTACAGGTAGATCCCCAGGAAGATCGCCTCGAAAAAGAACGCGAAGCCCTCGAGCGAGAACGGCATTCCGATGATCGGCCCCGCAAAGCGCATGAACTCGGGCCACAACAGGCCGAGTTCGAAGGACAACACGGTGCCCGACACCGCCCCCACGGCAAACAGGATGGCGGTGCCCTTGGCCCACCGCTTGGCCAAGATGAGCCACAGCTCGTCACCCGTGCGCAACCACAGCGCTTCGGCCAACACCATCAACAGCGGCATTCCGATACCAGCCACCGCGAAGATCATGTGAAAGCCCAGCGAAAACCCCATCTGTGCGCGGGCTGCCAGAAGATTGGTCCACATTGTGCTGCTCCTGAATCCAGGTGTCTTGGGCGGTCCTAAGCAATATGTCACAAGGACCAGCGCAAAGCGGCGTTGACGAGACACCAGCGCCTGTCGTACATCATGGACCACTCTGGAGCGAAGACGACATGGGCGATCTGATCCTAGCCATCGACCAAGGCACAACCGGAACCACCGCAATCCTCGTAGACGAGAACGTCCGCGTGGTTGCGTCCCACAACGTGGAGTTCCCCAACCACTACCCACAGCCCGGACATGTTGAGCACGACGTCAACGAGATCTGGGAGTCGGTCGGTGCGGCCGTCGGAGGCGCGCTGGCCAAGGCCAACGCCACCGCGGATCGGATCGCTGCCATTGGGGTCACCAACCAACGCGAGACGTCACTGTTCTGGGACCGCCACACGGGCGAAGCCATCCACCGCGCCCTCGTCTGGCAAGACCGCCGTACGGCAGACCATTGCCAGGCCATGAAAGACGCCGGACTCGAGGCGCTGTTCAAACAGAAGACGGGCTTGGTCCTAGACCCCTACTTCAGTGGCACCAAGGCGGGCTGGCTCCTCGACAACGTAGACGGCGCGCGCACCAAAGCAGCGGCCGGAGATCTGTGTTTCGGCACCATCGACACCTGGCTCACCTGGCGACTCACCGGCGCCCACGTCACCGATCCCTCCAACGCATCCCGAACGCTGATGTTCGATTTGCACCGTATGCAATGGGACGACGAACTGTTGGGTCACCTCAACGTGCCGCGGGCCGCCCTACCTCGGATCGGCGCCAGCAGCGAAAAGTACGGCGTCACCAAGGGCGTAGGATTCCTCCCGGACGGCATCCCCGTGGCCGGCCTCATCGGCGACCAGCAAGGCGCCCTGTTCGGTCAGGCATGCTTTTCCGCTGGAATGGCCAAGTGCACCTATGGCACTGGCGCCTTCATCCTACTCAACACCGGTGACACCCCAGTTCCCAGCGAGCACGGGATGCTCACCACGGTGGGCTGGCAGCTCGGCGGTAAGACCACCTACGCCCTCGAAGGCAGCGCGTTCATCGCCGGCGCGGCGGTCCAATGGCTCCGCGACGGCCTCGAGCTGTTCAAGGACGCCGCTGAGATCGAGGCCCTCGCCCTCGGCGTCCCCGACAGCGGCGGCGTCACCTTCGTGCCCGCCCTCGCTGGATTAGGCGCTCCCCACTGGCGCCCCCACGCCCGCGGCATCATCACCGGCATCACAGGCGGCACCACCAAGGCCCACTTGGCCCGGGCGACCCTCGACGGCATCGCGCTGCAAATCGACGAAATCCTTCGCGCCATGAGCCACGACCTAGGGGCTCCCCTGGGCGAGCTGCGGGTGGACGGCGGCGCGGCGCGAAACAACCTGCTTATGCAGCGTCAGTGCGACCTGCTCGAGGTGCCGCTTGTGCGTCCCAAGGTGCTGGAGACCACCGGACTCGGTTCGGCCCTACTCGCTGGAATCGCGGTAGGCATGTGGTCCTCGGCCGACCAAGTCTCCGAGGCCTGGACCGAGGACCGCGGCTTCGTCCCCGAAGGCGACGCCGACGAGCTCACCGGACTCCGCGCCCGCTGGGCCGAGGCGGTCCGCAAGGCCTAGGAATCCGTCCACGATCGACATCTATGCTACCCACCGAAGTCGACGTAAAGGGCTCGCCCTTTGCCCCCCAGCGCGAGAAGGTGATCACGCCTCTGCCCGCCTGGGCTAAGAACCCTCTATGGGCACTACATTCGACATCGCGCTGATCTTGCCGCCGCTCACTCAGCTGAACACACCGTACCCGTCTACGGCGTATCTGGCGCAGTTCTTGGGCACACAGGGCATCACCAGCACCCAACGCGACTTGGGCATCGAATTAACACTCAGGTTGTTTTCGCGTCCGGGCCTCACCCGCGTCTTCGATCTGCTCGACGACCGCGACGAGCTGCCCGAGCCCGCGTGGCGCGCCCTCGCGCTGCGCGACGCCCACCTACGGGCCGTCGAACCCGTCATGACCTTCCTTCAGGGCAAGGACAGCGGTCTGGCTCCCCGAATTCTCGAGACGCCGTTCTTGCCTCGCGGCCCTGCCCTAGATCGCGCCCAACTCGACGCCTTCGGGCCTATGGGCACCCAAGATGCCGCCCGTCACTTAGCCACGCTGTATCTCCAAGACCTGGTCAACCTGGTCACCGCCACCATCGACTCCGGCTTTGGCATGGCCCAATATCAACATCACCTAGCGCTGGGCGCCGTCGACTTTGGCCCGCTGCACGAGCGACTACAGCAGACCACTCTCGTCGACGAAATGCTCGACGACTTGGCCGACAGCATCATCGCGCCGGTCGTGGCACTCTCGGTACCCTTCCCTGGGAATCTGTACGCAGCGTTGCGTATCGGTGCTCGCCTAAAGGCTCGTAGCGCCTTGGTGATCATGGGGGGTGGCTACGTACACACCGAGCTACGAGGTGTAGAAGAGCCTCGTCTGTGGCAATACATCGCCGCCCTCACCTACGACGATGGCGAGGGACCCTTGCTGGCCATCCTCGACCACCACAACGGCGGGCCCGACCACCGCCACCGCACGCGAACCAGCGTCGGAACGCACGACGCTCGCGTCGACAAGGTGCCGTTCACGCCCGCCGGTGACTACGGCGACCTCGACCTTAGCCTCTACCTTCAGCTCATCGACACCCTCAACCCCGCCCATCGGCTGTGGGCAGATGGCCGGTGGAACAAGATCACCCTCGCCCACGGTTGCTACTGGCGAAAGTGCTCGTTCTGCGACGTCAACCTAGACTACATCCAGCGGTACGAGAACACCTCCGTCGTCGAGCTGGTCGACCACATGGAGCGCCTCATCCAGCAGACGGGTCATCGGGGCTTTCACTTCGTCGACGAAGCTGCGCCGCCAAAGGTCCTCAAGGCTCTCGCACTAGAGCTGCTCAAGCGGAACCTAGGCGTCACCCTTTGGGGAAATATCCGTTTTGAAAAGTCCTTTACGCCCGAACTCGCCCGACTCCTGGCCGCCGCCGGCTTGGTGGCGGTGACGGGCGGGCTCGAGGTCGCCAATACCCGGCTGCTCAAGGCCATTCGAAAAGGAGTCACCGTGGAGCAGGTGGCCCGGTGCGCCCACGCCTTCCGCGAGGCCGGCGTCATGGTGCACGCCTACCTAATGTACGGCTTCCCCACCCAGACCGAGCAAGAGACCGTCGACGCCATGGAAGTGGTCCGCCAACTCTTCAAGGCCGACCTGATCAACTCGGGCTTCTGGCATCGCTTCGTCCTCACCCGGCACGCGCCAATCTACCGCGAGGCCAAGGCGTTCGGGGTGGTCATCCCCGCAGCAGCCGCGGCTCCGTTCGCCGCTAACGACGTTCAACACGAAGACCCTACCGGCGGCGACCACGACCGATTCGACGACGTGCTTCCCGTCGCGTTGGCCGCTTGGCTACAGGGACACGATCTGGACCGGCCCGTACACAGCTGGTTCGACGATATGCCGTTTTCGACCGAGGCACCGGATCGTGTCGAGCGCGCAATCCAGGCCGCGCAAAAGACGGGAAATCGCCTGGTCTGGTTGGGTGGCGGGGTCTACCCAGACGAACATGGCGTGCAGATCCACCACGTCGACGGCGAGCTCGAGCTACCCTGCGACGAAGACCAAGCCGCTTGGGTGGCCGGCATATTGGGTGCCGCGACCCCTGATCAAGAGCCCCTCGACATCCGCGACGCCATCGACGCTTTTCCTGGCGACTGGGCCGCGTTCACCCACCAATGGCGGGCCATTCGAGCCATGGGCGCGGTGCTCATTTAGTCTCGTACAAACCTTGGGTCAGCAGCCCTGGGCACCCCACGCCTGGATGAGGTCAACCATCTTCTCTAAATCGGCCTCGAGCGCGGGATCTTCGACACGTCCTTGAAGGCCGGAGAGATGGTTTTCAAAGGCGCCCAGCTGTCGACCCATAGGCCAGTCGTCGCCAGTTGCATCGCTCAGGATCAGGCGCCAGGCGTCCAATTCCTCGAAGTTTTCTTCATCGAAGCTATCGACGACCTCGGAGATGACTTGAAGCATGAGAGAAGTATCTGCCATGGGATCGGCCGATCGTTTGAGCTGGGGACCGGAGCGCAGGTAGCTGTCGAACCCGGCCAGGTGACCCGTCGACGTCGGCATCGGCAGAGAGGCTACCTCGATAGAATCTAGCAGGGCGACGTGTTGCGCCAGCCCCTGCTGCACCCGCGACCACTCCAACCGACCCCTGGGGGAAACCCGACTTGGATCGTGGCGTTGGGCAACTTGATGAAGCACCACAGGTAGCTGCACCGCCGCCCGATTGTACGCACAGGTGAGCACAACGCCTCGCGCGGCAGACACCACCTCAGCGTGCTGGTCGGCCGACAACGCGTTGAGCCGGGCCTGAATGACGGCGAGGCTTCGAGAAGTGCCCTGTGCACCGTCGTAGGTGAGCTCATCCCATTGTTCGCCGACGAGCTGGCCGTCGGCGACCTTCGCCACGTTGGACCGGCCGGTCGCCTGACTACACCCCATCAGAAAGAGCAAGACGAGGGTTGATGGCTTAACGAGGCACTCCAGCGAAACGGACACAGGCAGACTCCTCTGTGCGAGTTTTGTAGCACCATCCTGCTAAACCAGCAGCGCTTCCGACAGAAGGGGACGCAATTCCACGGCAGGCCTCCACTACTGTCGACGCATACCCACATAGTAAGGTGCTACTTACGCGCTTGCTTGTTCTTCTTCTTCTCGCGCTTGGTCTTCCGACGCTTCTCGGCGTCAGTGGCCAGCACCGCGGCGACGTCCAGATGGTCGGCACGCTTGTAGGCTGCGTATTCGCCATAGGTACCATGAAAGTCGAACACACCCTCTGGAGAAATTTCGACCACGCGGGTGGCGAGTTCATTCACAAACCACCGGTTGTGACTGACAAAGAGCAAGGTGCCCTCGAACTTCTTCAGCCCGGATGAGAGCGCCTCGATCCCCTCAATGTCGAGGTGGTTTGTGGGCTCGTCGAGGACGAGGACATTGGGCTGGCGGGCGCCTAACATGCAGAACACCATGCGCGCCTTCTCGCCGCCAGACAGGGCAGAGATGCGCTTCTCGGCGTCGTCTTGGGTGAACAACACCTCGGCCAGCTTACCCCGGACAAAGCCCATGGTCTCGCTGGGAAACTTGTCCCAAAGCCAGCTCTGCAGGTCGCCATTTCCGGCGAACAGATCGGCGTGGTCTTGTTCGAAGTAGCCGATGTGCGCCTCGTGACCCCAGTCGGTGGTGCCGCCGTCGGCTTTGACCTCGCCCATGCAGATCTTCAGCAGTGTGGACTTTCCGATGCCATTCGGACCGATGATCGCCACCTTCTCGCCGCGACCGATGTTGATCGTGACGTCGTTCAGCACAATATTATCGTCGTAGATCTTGCCGACTTCTTTTATCTTCAGCCCCTCTCGTCCGCTGTTGCGCCGCTGGATGAACTTGAAGCTGGGGTACCGACGGGAGCTGACCGGCAGCTTCTCGAGGGAGATCTTCGCCAGGCGCTTCACCCGACTGTTGGCCTGCCGGGCCTTGCTGGCCTTGGCCTTGAACCGGGCGATGAACGCCTTGTGGGTCTCGATCTCTTTCTCGCGTTTGCCGATCTCGCCTTCGCGACGGTCCATTTCGTCGATCTTGGCCTGACCGAAGGCGCTGTAGTTGCCCTTGTAGACTTGAACCAGCTGGTAGTCGACGTCGATGATGTTCGTACACACATTGTCGAGGAAGAGCTGGTCGTGGGAGACCACCGCCACGCAGCCCTTGAACGTGCGCAGGAAACCCTCGAGCCAGTCCAAAGACACGATGTCGAGGTGGTTTGTGGGCTCATCGAGGAGCAAAAGATCTGGGGTAGAGGCCAACACTTGCGCCAACAGCACGCGGAGCTTGTAGCCACCGGACAAGGTGGAGAGCGGCAGGTCGTGCTTTGCGGTCTCGATATTCAGGCCGTTGAGCACTTCGGCCGCGTGGGCTTCGAGCTGGTAGCCGCCCATCTGCTCGATCGTCTCTTGAAGCTGACCGTATCGGTCGACATCAAAGTCTGCGTCGGGTCCGTTGCACATGGTCTCGGACTCGGACATAGCAGCCCACAGTTCCTTGTGGCCCATCATCACCACGTCAAGGATTCGGACCTCCTCGTACTTGAAGTGGTTCTGCTCGAGCACGCCCACGCGTACTTTCTTGGGAATGGTAACTTCGCCGGCCGAAGCCGACTCTTCACCGGTCATGATTCGAAGCAGGGTGGACTTACCGGAACCATTGGCCCCGACGACGCCATAGACCTTTCCGGGATCGAGGCGGAGGTTAACGTCGGAGAACAGCGTCCGGCCACCAAAGGCCTTCGCGAGATTTTGAATAACGAGCATGGGGCCCCTCTTAGGGTGGCACCCGCCTGTGTGCTACTCCACGGCCTCAACCTGCTCGACGATCTCGAATTCGACCCGTCGATTCTCGGCCCGTCCCTCCTCTGTTTCGTTCGAAGAGATGGGCCGCTGGGTGCCGTATCCACGGGCCGTGAGTTTCTCGGGGGAAACACCGCGCTCGACCAAGGCGCGAACCACGGCCTCGGCGCGAAGCTGCGAAAGCTCTTGGTTGTAGGAGACCTGCCCCACGTTGTCGCTGTGGCCTTGGACTTCAGCCCGAATGATGCCCACCTGACTGATGAGCACGTTGGCCACCTCCTCGAGAATGGTGTCGGAGTCGGAGCGCAGGGTGGCCTTACCGAAGTCGAACTGTACCGCCTCTTTGATGACCACGGCCTCGTCGGTCATGGCTACGCGGCTGGCAGAGAGGATAAGCGCGATCTCGGTGGGCTCGGCCGACGCGACTACGGTGACCGGCACCCGAGAGGGACCGAGGGCGCTGGTTTGCCCGACCACCTGCCATTCTCCTGGTCTCAAGGATATTATAGCGTCTCCATCTGGGCCGATCTGAACGGGGGCGACGTCTTCAGGGCCTACCAAGGTGACCAGCGCGTCGACCGGTCGCCCCTGTTCGTCGGAGACCACCAAGTGGACCGAGCCGGGCTTCCACGCGAGCTCGACAATACGCTCTTGGCTGCCGTCCTTGAGCTTGGCGTTGAGGGGCTCCATATCCACGTGATTCGGATGAGTTGCGACGATTCGAGTGGTTCCGGGAGCCAGTCCTTCGGCCAACAGCGCGCCGCCGGGACCCGTACTGCCAATGCCATCGCCATCGAGGGCGAGGGCGGCCCCCACAACCGGCAGCCCATCGGAGTCGGTGACCCGAACCAAGACTGCCGCCATACCCAATACGGGGGGGGCGATCTCCAGGACGAGTTGGTGCAGTTCGTCGGAGGTTTCGGGGATATCAATTCTGCCCTGTGTAATACCGAAGTCCTCGGAGACGGCGACGGCCTGCCAAGAACCCGGCGAGAGTGCAAACAGCTTCTCGCCGTTCTCGTCGACGGGAGAGGGATTGACGGAATCGGGGCCGATCATCCTCACGACGGCATCGGTGACAACAGCGCCGTTAGATCTCACCTGGACCAAGGCGGTACCCTGCGCCCATTCCAGCTCGACCTCGCGGTCTTGGCCGCCCTCGAACAGCTTGACCGTGACCAGAGAGGTGGCGAGCAACGGCGCCGAGACGGCGAGGTCGCGGGTACCGATGGAGAGGTGTTTAAGCTCGAGGATACCCGTGTTGGCGGTGACGCCCATCAGCGACCCATCCAGGCTGACCTGGGCGGCTTCGACCGGGCGGCCGTCGGGGGCGATGACCGACACGACGAGGTCGGCCAAGCCGCCTTCGTCGGGGTTCATGAACAGGTCGACATGGTGTAGACGGCGGCTGTCCTCGGGCACCAGCAAGCCGGCCTGCTGTAGGCCCCAGGACTGCGAGGTGGCCAAGAGGGTCCATTCACCACTCTCGACCTGATACAAGGCGTCGCCCGCCGGCCCCAGCGGAGACGGCGCCCGGGCTTGCTCGCCGATCCAGCGTAGGACGGCGTCGGGCACGGGGCCCTTGGGCTGCCGAGCGGTGACCCGAACCGTGCCAGGTTGCCAGTTGAGGGCGACGACACGCTCTTGGAGGCCCTCGGTGAGGAACAGTTCGATGGGCTCGTTGTCTCGAAAGAAGTCGCCAGCCACTTGGAGGGTACGAGCGCCCACCCGGAGGTCGTCAAGCTGAAGGACACCGCCTGTGGACGTGCTGCCAAAGTCCTGGCCATCGAGGGTGACCAAAGCGCCATCGACGGGCTCGCCATCGTAGTCGACCACGCGCAGGGAGAGGTCGGCGCTGCCCTGCTCGCCAGGTTGCAGCACGACCTCGACGACGATCAGCTCCCAGGCGTCGCCCGGAACGAGGATTTCGCGTTGTTGAACACCATATTCGGCAGAGCTGACGACCAGCTGCCAACCCCCTTGGCCCAGCACTTGGATGCGTTCGCCCCGAGCGCCCAGCGGAGCCGGTGCCAGCCGACGAGGACCATCGAATCGAACGATGGCGTCGGGGACAATGACGCCACCCGGACCGCGGGCGATGACCTTGACCGACCCGGGTACTCGACGGATAACCATCGATACCACCTTGTCCCCGCTGCTGAGCTCGAGCTCGGGCTCTTCATAGGTGGTGAAGTTCTCGTGGAGCACGCGAATGGCGTGCGAACCCGCCGCTAGGCCTGCGATACCCAAGGTTCCACCGCTGCCAGTGGTACCGATAGGCTGACCATCGAGGAGCACCCGAGCGCCCTCGATCTTGTTGCCCTCGGCGTCGTTGAGCATCAGGGTGAGGCCAGACTCGCCGGCGACGTCGAGGACCGCGACTTCGATCTCTTTCCCGGGGTTGCCGGCGCCGATAATAACCACATCACGGACTTGGGTTCCCTGCCCCTCGGACGCGACTTCGAGGTGCCAATTGCCCGGACCGAGCGCGAGGGAGTCGGCGCCAACCACAGAGACCTCGTGCTGTACACCCTCGTCAGAGGTGGCGGTGACAATGGCGCTGACGGGTTTGCCCGACTGGTTTTGAACACGAATGGGAACTTTCGCCGGTAGCCAGTCGAGAACCACACGCAGATTTCGGGAATCGTCGGCGGGTTGGTTCAGCACCTGATCCACATGGTGTGGACCTTGCACCCGTACAATTTTGCGCCACCTGATGTCTTCGAAGGTGAGCGAGCCGTCGACTCCAGTGGCGGCGACCTCTTCGTCATCGACCAACAGGATCGCATCTTTGACCGGCACATTGTCGGGGTCGACCACCTGAATGACGTAGCCTTGGACGCCGTCGACGGGGAGGTCGCTAGACTCGGGCGTGTAAGACCAGCCGGCGCCCGCAAACACCCGGAGACCTGCCGAACCGATGCCGGCGGTGACGCCACGCCCAAGGCCTCCAGCGCTCCACACGCCGCTGGGAAGGTTCCCCTTCAAGGTGAGCATCATTTCAGCTGGGGTAGCAGCTGCTGCCGAGAGATCAGCAGGCGGGTTTTTGAGCTGGTTGTCTTCGCTAAAGGCCTGCGACAGACGAGACTCGAGGTGAACCGACAGGCTCTCGGTGGGCTGCACGCCCACAGCCGCCCCCAACGAGAAGGTTCCGCCGCCCACGCGTTGGTTGTTGTCGAAGCGTTCGGCGGCGCTACGTTCGAAGCCCACGTTGGTGTTCAACGAGAGCGACCCGGAAGCATATCCAATTGCGGTGGTTAGGCCGTAGCCAACACCGGGATCACCTAAGAACAGATCGACGACGCCGGTGGGCAGCTGAACCCAAGGCACCGCGCTAACGCCCAATCCATCGCCCGTGGTGGAATCCGGAAGAACTAGACCGACCGGCACCCACAGATGCACGTCGCCCATAGCCAAGCCTCTGGTTGCAACGGCGGTGGCGCTGGTGAGGAACAGGGGCGCGGTAAGTGAGACGCCAACGCGCTTAGAGAGCACGTAACGACCAGCGAAGTTGAGTCCGGCCACATTGTCGAGGAGGGCAAATTCTCTCGACGCTCCGGGGCCCACCACGCGGACCTGTACCAGTGGACTGTCGACAAACTCGCCGAGTACGCCGAACGACCCTGAACCCTGCGGCGATCTCTCCGGGGCAAGTAAGGTCAGCGATGACCGAAGATCGGGATCGACGGGCGGCGGAACTGGACCATGCGCGTCAACGCCCTGAGCGCGCGCGAGGTTAGGGGCCGAGCAGATTGCCAGCAATATGGTGAAGAACGCCATGCTTGACGCGCCTGAAATGTAGGACAATCCGCGGACATTCACCGTCCGTGCTCCTCGGCTACTTCGCCACGTTACACCATGGGCGCTGCGTTCGCACCGATGGGTCTTGCCGCCCAATCAAATCGGTGGCAATCTGACGCGTCAGGCCTAACCACAAAGGAGGCGGGTTGCTCCAAAAGGGCGACCATATCGACATCTGGGTCGTCGAGAAGCCGCTTGGTAGTGGTGGAATGGGTTCGGTATACCGATGCCATAACCGCAAAGCCACGCGAATTCTCGCCGCCGTAAAGGTGTTGGAGAGCAATCTCCGCAAGCATCCCCAGGCAGAAGCCCGGTTCATTCGCGAAGCGGAGATCCTATTTCAGCTTGATCATCCGAGCATTGTAAAGGTACGCAACGTCCGCACCGACGTAGACCCGCCCTACCTCGAGATGGAGTTTGTGGCCGGCGAGAGTCTCGAAGAACGACTGCACCGCGGCGCTCTGCCCTACGGCGAAGCCGTCGTGTACATGCAGCAAATGGCCTCGGCCATCTCCTACTTGCACCAGAAAGGCGTCCGACACCGCGACATCAAACCGGCAAACTTGCTGGTCACCCCCGACGCCAAGATGAAGTTGGTCGACTTCGGACTCGCAATGGAGACCGACACCGCCCGCATCACCCAGCAGGGCATGACGTTCGGCACCGTCAGCTATGCGCCGCCTGAATGGATCGCCCCCGACACCCTCGATGCCTCCAAGTGGGACCTCTACGCCATCGGCGTAGTGTACTACGAAATGCTCACCGGCGAGGTCGCGTTCCCCGTCTCGGGTCAAGGCAGCTCTCGCCAGCAGGCCATGCAAGTCATCGTCAACAAACAAGGCCACGAGCCCCTCGACCCCGGCGAATACTTCCACGACGACGTCCGCGAGCTCATCCGCGACATGACCATGTCCGATGCTAACAAGCGAATCTCCAGCGCGGCTGAGGTCGTTCGACGCACCCGAGCGCTGGTCCTGAGCTTGCGAAGGGACTCTGGCGTCACCCTGGCTCCCAACGAAGACGAGCTGTCCGCCAGCTGGAACGACGACCTCGACAAGACGCCGGTCCACATCCATCAGCACAACACCATCTGGATGGGCACCGACGACGACGCTGAAGACACGCTCCGGTCAACCCCTACAGGCGCCTCCAGCTTGGTGCAAGCGCCGACCGCACAGGCCGCCGAGCATCCAGAGGTCCCGCTAAGCACTCTCAACGGCCCGACCGCCGCCCCCTCGTCGTCGCCCACCCGCACGACCCTGCGAGCGGTCGTCGCCCTGTTCATCTTGGTGGTCAGCGCCGCGGTCACGGTGAGCATCGGCGCCATGCTGTTCGCTTACCAAAGCAACATGGCCGCCGCGCCGCGCCCGGTCGAGGTCATCGTCACGGGCCTCACCTCCGACTCCTCGTTGGGCATCCGCGTCGCGGGCATCGAGCCCAGCAGCGCCAACGGCCTGCAGTATAAATTCGCTAATATGGCCATTGGACCAACCCAAATCATCTCTTTATTGGGTGAACGCTGCCAAGTCTCCACTTGCCCGGGCCCCGAATGTCCCGCCTGGTGCGTGGTCCAAGAGCACGAACTCACCGTCAGCAGCGGCGACGGTCCACAAATCGTGCTGCTGCCGCTTGCACCGCCCAATCCCCGGCGGGTCAAGCTCAACTTGTCGAAGATCGAAGGCGAATGGCCCTTGCACTTCAGCCTGGGTCCCCGGTTGGGAAAAAACATAGACAACACGATTGTTTTCGATGCCCTCGTTCCGGGAAACTACACACTCACGGCTCGCGGGGGCGAGT
>JAACDH010000035.1 GCA_009936995.1 Rhodobacterales bacterium | reverse complement strand
TGAGATAGGTCTCGGCGAACACCTGATCGGCAGGGGTACCCACCATGCCGCCAGTGTATCCGTGTCCTAGAGGCCACCGGGGCACGTCCCCGCCATCGCGGTTCATTTGAACCAGTGACTGGACCATGTCGCGTTGCACCTGGGGTTGGGCCATCACATACCAAGGGTGGGAGGTGCGAAAGGTGTCCCACAGCGAGAAGTCGGTGTAGTACGGGTGCTCGCTGGTGTGCACCTGGCCATCGACACCGCGATAACGTCCGTCCACATCGTCGAATCGCCGAGGCATCAGCATGGTGTGGTACTGCGCCGTGTGGAACGTGCGCATGTCGGTCTCGGTGCCGCCGCCCACCCGAACCAAACTGAGTTCATCGGTCCAGGCCTGACGTACCTCGGTCACCCGGGCGTCGAAGTTGGTGTCCGGCATCTCGGCCTGGAGGTTGGCCAGCGCACCCTCGGCGTCGACGTAGGACAGAGACACCCGCACGTCGACCTGCGTAGTGCCCACAGGGAACTCGAACCAACCGCCCGACGTGTTCCCCACGGCGTTGTGCAGGCCCGCTTGAGGATCATCGGGATCGCTCCAGGCGCCCACGGCGACCGGCATGGGGTCGACCTGGACTTCGATGTGGGTCTGGAGGCCGTCGAAGCGCGCGCTATAGCCTCCTTGGAGCAGCTGGAAAGCATGCATGGTGCCGGTCGCGAGGTCGAGCTCGATGTTCGCTTCGGCGATGTTCACCGTGCTGATAAAGTGGCCGAGATCCATGAGCACCACCGGCTGCTGACCGTCGGCGAACTGGTAGCGGTGGTGAGCGCCATGACGGGTGGCGACGATGTCGACCTGGGTGTCGTCGTCTTGGAGCAGTACACTGTATTGGCCGGGACTGGCGGCCTCTTGTTCGTGGGTGAACGGCGCGCTTCGACCGGCATCCGTGGTGTAAGTATCGGACCAGCTACCCCGTGGCATAATCATCACGCCGCCGTACTCTCCAACGCCCATTCCGTGGGAGTGCGTGTGCGAGAAGCCGTCGATCTGATCGTCGTCATAATGGTAGCCCGCCATGTGATAAAATAATGCGATTCCCAATGTTGAATGTCGGGTATCAGGACCAATCAACGTCATGCCAAACGGCGCGGCCGCCGAGGGAGAGACGGCCGTCACCTGCGCCCCGATGCGACCTGTGCCCACGAATGGGTCGACGTACGACAAGACATCGTAGGGCGAAATGGGCTGCGACGAGGACGTGGACTCCACAACGGGCGTACAGGCCACAAAGGCGGCGGCGAACAACAGATTGTGAAACTTCATGGACGCACTCTAACGCATCGTTGACCCGCGCTACCAGAACCGCTGCAGGTAGGCCACTACCTCATGCCGAGTGAGCCCCAAGCCCTCACCGGCTGTTTTTAGCACCTTCATTTCGCGGGCATCGAGGTTGCCATCGCTGTAACAAGCGCTAAAAAACAGACCGACCATGGCCAGCTTGTCGTGGTGTCCAAGGCGGCTGGGAAGTTCCTTCAATGCGCGCTCTTGCCAGCGAATCTTGTCGTCGTCTGAGGATAACTCTAGGCGTTCTATCAAGTAATTTGGGAACACAGTCGCTAAGAATTCGCGTTCCTCTTCTACGACCTTGCCGTCGGCCTCGATGATCCGGGTGACAGAATCGCGGGCAAAGGCCAACCGCATGCGCTCGAGATCGGAGTCGTGATCCGCAAATGCGGGCGGACGACCCACCCGATGCACGGCGTCTTTGAGCACCTCTCTCTCGGATACTTCGGAGAGTGGGCGCTCGACCGTCATCACACCGGATTCTGTCCACTGCATAGACTCGAGGATCGGCGACTGCTCGGTACCGCGCCACAGCTGCACGCGCTCGCCGTCGACCCACATGGCTGATTGAACTGCCTGGGTCGGAATGCGCTCGACCTGACTGGGTGACCAATACACTCCCGTCATGGACATGGAAGCTTCGAGGGACTCCAAATGAGCACGCGTGGCCGGGCCGTCAATCACAAACGCAGCCATTAACTCGGGATGACGTTGGTTCTTCCGATTGGTGCTTGTCCGCCAGGCGAATGTACTCAAAATGGGCAACCCGCTGTCGCGGTGAAAACGGTCCATGACGCGGACGCAAGATTGCTGTAGCCCCAGCCAACGGCGACCCTTGAGGACCTCTTGTGCGTCCGCAGCGAACGCGACGCAATTGGGGTTGGTGGGCAACGTCTGTGCCCCGTTTAGGATGATCGCCATCCAGTCTCCAGAAGAACGTGTACTGTAGCGCGCTGGAAGGGCTTGCCCACAAGGAAGGAGAGAACGGGAATCACCGCCACCGATTTCATGTTCCTGCGGTTGGGACAGCGCCGTCGAGTCAGGAACGGAGAAAGTCAGACACGGCGCGATTAAATCGCCCAGGATGCTCTAGATTCGGGGCGTGCCGGGCCTTGTCGATCACAAAGAGGCTCGCGTTGGGCAGCGCCGCGTTCAGCCGCTCGCCGACGCCAAGGGGAAACAGTGGGTCGTTCGCGCCCCACACCAAGAGCGTGCGCTGCTCCAACGACAAATCCGGATTGATCCCGGGTTGTCGTCGTCGTACGTCGAGCCAGTCCAGAAGCCCCCGCTTCTCGACCACTTGATCGGTGAACACGCGCTCCCAGGTCTCGCGCAGGATGAACTCTGGGGTAGGCGGCGGACGCTCCCAAGCCAGCTCGAGCAGCGTCCTTACCCCAGCGGGATCCTTCGGAATGACCACATCTGCAACACTATTCACCCGGTAACGAGAGAGAATTTGTTGGTTGTCGGCCTCGGTATAGACAGGCCCCGGGCTGTCTACCATCACCAGCCTTCGCACCCGCTCTGGGTACCGGGAGGCCAGGGTGAAGGCCACCAGACCTCCGTAGCTCATGCCACATAAATCAAACCGAGGCATTCCCGCGTGCTCGGCCACAGAGCTGACGATTTCGGCCTGGAAAAATAGCGAACGATCTCCCGAAGCGCTGC
>JAACDH010000273.1 GCA_009936995.1 Rhodobacterales bacterium | reverse complement strand
TAATCCACTCAAAGGACCTTCTTTCCGGCGAGGCGGTTGGCGACGTTGCTATAGGCCAGGAGCACGCCAAAGATAATCACCGCGTAGGCGGCCGCATATCCGTAGCGGTTGCCACGCGAAAACGCCCAACGATAGGCGTCAGAGATGAGGATCTCGGTGCCGCTGTTTGGCTCGCCTCCGCTGACCAGGTAGACCACGTTGAACATGTTGAAGGTCCATACACTACCCAGGATAATCGCCGGCATTAGGGCAGGCCGAAGCAACGGCCAGACCACGTGCCGGAACCGGAAGAAATAGTCGGCGCCGTCCACCTCAGCGGCCTCTTCAAGCTCGCGGGGGATGCTCTGCAGTGCGCCCAGCGTGACCACCATCATGAACGGGAAGCCCAGCCAGGTGTTGGTGGCCAAATTGGCGCAGAAAGCCGTAGCAAAACTACCAAACCAGTCGATCTCGGCCGGACCATCGAGCATGAGGACCACACCGAGTACCGCGTTGATGGCCCCGTACTGGGCGTGAAACATCCCCTTCCAGATGAGGGCGGTGATGTAGTTTGGGATAGCCCAGGGGATGATCAGCAGGCCCCGCCAGATCGGACGTAATCGAATCCAGGGTTCGCGCAAAACCAGCGCTAGACTGACGCCAAGGCCGACGTGCAGGGCCACGTTGGTGACCGTCCACAGCAATGTGACCGCAAGAGTGAAGCCGAACGAGAGCGGTGACGTGAGCGGCCAATCGCGGGACAGGAGGATGTCGAGGAAGTGGCGGAAGCCCACGAAGGTCCACTCTCCTCGCCAATGGGCGAATAGAGACACGCTGGCACCGGTAAGAAACGGCACAAAGACCAGGATGCTCATGGCGATGCCCGCTGGCGCAATCCAAACGTAGTCCCAGATGTGCTCACGAATATGCGCGCGAAGCTCAGGGTCGGACAGCGTGCGCGCGATCCATCCCAGGCCGGCCAGGAAGAGCAGGGCAAAAACACCAATCCACGGCCACGGGTTGGTAGGCGGCGGCGGTGGTCGAGACAGGATGTCGTAGTAGGTTTGCGCTGAGTCCGCGGCGAGCTGGGACGTTGAAGCGCCCCGCATCACGCCGCGAAGCCCTCGGGCCTGTGCCTCAAAGATGCTGTCCATAGCGGGATCGGCGGGCATGAGGACGGCCAGCTCGGCCTGGTCCGCGAACACCTGCAGCAGCGGGCTGGCCCCTTGCACCCCCTGCAGGCTAACCGCTTGTTTACCCACATCTTGACGGACTTGCGCGCCCTTTGCGTCCGCCAGATACTTTGCGAGGCGATTCGCCAGTGCTGGCTGCTTTGCACCGACCGCAACGAAGGCCGCGTCGACCGTAAGGAACGGTCGCATGGGCTCGCCCGTCTGCGAGATGATCGGCAGCGGAGCAGCGGCGATCGGCCGACTGGCATCGGCCACAAACCACGGACCCGAGATCACAAAAGCGACCTTGCCCTCGTCGTACAGACGCCCAATCAGCTCGGCGGTGGGCTGAATCGGCGAAACGCCGGCGTCGACGGACAGACCGCGAGCGAAGTCCATGGCCTGGACGTGCGCGTCGTTGTTGAGCACCACTGGCGATCCGTCAGCGGGAACCGTCCACGCATCGAATCCATGTGCAATCGAAGCATGAAAGTAGGGTTCTGCCGACTGATACGCCAAACCAAACTGGTCATCGTGCGTGTGCTCGCGGGCCAACGATAGCAGCTCGTCGGTGGTCTTTGGCGGCGTAGTGATGCGGCTGGGATCGTAGAGCAGCACCACCGACTTCACCGCCAGTGGATAGCCCCAGGTTTGGCCGTTCAACGACACGGCGCTGCGGGCGCTGTCCCGATGCCCTGTGAGGGAGTCGTCGACCGGCTGGATCAGCGACATTGCCGTCCACTTGCCCAAGGCACCGTGGCCCGCCAGGAACAAGTCTGGGCCATTTCCACGCGGAACCGCAGTTTCGAGCTTGCTATCAAACGCGCCGAACGGCAGCGCTATCAGCCGAACCTGGACGTCATTCTGAGCGCCCCACGCCTCGGAGAGCTGGGTGAGCGCCTCGGCCTCGGCCCCTCGCCAAGTGTGCCAAAGTGTGAGCTCGGTCGCCTGCGAAACGACGGGAATCCACAGCAACCAACACCACAGCAACAGGCGCCAAGGCGTCACAAGCGTTCGCTCGTTTGAGCGTCGAAGCGATGATAAGTGCCCAACTCCAAACCAACCTGCTGACCGACCTTCAGCGACGTAGGCTCTGGGACCACCACCACCAGTACGTGGGGTCCGAGCTTGAGGTGTACGATGGCCTCGGAGCCGGTAGATTCGAGAACGTCCACCTCGGCGACCGGACCGTCAGAAGGTGCCGTGAGGACCAGATCGGTTGGGCGTAGACCCAGCGTATAGGGGCCCTGTGCTGGGATGGGAAGCGTGCCTTCGACACCGGTGATTCGCGACACATCGCCGTCGCCTACCGCGGGCAGGAGGTTCATGGCTGGCGACCCAATAAACGCCGCTACAAACGCGTTAGCGGGATGGTCGAATAGCTGGCGTGGAGAACCGGCCTGCTGCACCACACCGCCGTTGAGGACCAAAATTCGATCGGCGAGGGTGAGCGCCTCGGTCTGATCGTGGGTGACATGCACAATGGTGGTCTTCAGTGCCCGATGAAGCCGCTTGAGCTCGACCCGAAGCTGGGTGCGGAGCTGGGCGTCCAGATTGGACAGCGGCTCGTCGAACAGAAACACAGAAGGACGCCTTACAATCGCCCGACCCATGGCGACTCGCTGACGTTGGCCACCGCTGAGCTGAGCGGGCATCCGGTCGAGGAGGTCATGGAGCGAGAGCATCGTGGCGGCGTCTTCGACGGCGGCGGCGATATCCGCCTTACTGCGTTTCTGAATCCTCAAGGGAAAACCAATATTCTCACGCACAGTCATATGCGGGTAGAGGGCGTAGCTCTGAAACACCATGGCCACGTCTCGGTCACGCGGCGCTAGATCGTTCACCCTGCGCTCGCCGATGTACAGATCGCCAGAGCTGATGCTCTCGAGGCCGGCAAGACACCGAAGCAGTGTGGACTTTCCACATCCCGACGGCCCCACAAGAACCAAGTACTCGCCGTCGTTCACCTCGAGGTCGACTCCTCGAAGCACCGTGGTCTCATCGTATTTTTTGCAAAGTCCGCGAAAGGCCAGCTACGCCATCAGAAGGCCCAGCTCATGGAGACACCGCGCATGTCGCGACTGCCGACCCCCACCAGACCGATGCCCACCAGGGTCGCACCGGTAACGCTCAATCCGTATCCGAGGCCGTAGTACAGGTTGATCTTACCCGCGTCCTTTTGGATTTGGTCGTCGCGGGCCTGCGCGTAGCACGGGGCGAACGCGGCGCAGCCCTGGTAGCCAGGGGAGTCGTAAGTATCCTCGTTGAACGAACGTTCTTTGGTGAACGCCCACGCAACACCACCGCCACCTGCCGCACCGAGGAGGAGACCGCTGATCAGTAAAGCCTTCGGATGCCGTCGTTGGACACTTGGGCTGTTCTGGACGGGAATTTCGACAGACACCGGCGGAGTAGTTCCCGGCGTTTCAGAAGGAATAAATGGCATCGGGACCGGCCCGGCTCCCGCGGCGCCCGTTGACACTACGAAGTGCTCGGTGAGCTCGACCAGCTCGGACCGCACCACGTCGTCGACGACAACTTGAACCAGGTGCTCGCCCTCAGCCACTTCGATAAAGCTGGCTCCATCTAGCTGCCGACCGTCGATGTACACATCGCCGCCGCCCTGGACCCGAATCACGATGGGCTGTGCGCCCAAGCGATCGGACCAAACACCATATAATTCGGCCAAATCAGGACCGAACTTGGCGGGTGGTGCGCCGGTCTGGTGATCCACCGCGACCGCACGGATCGTCGCGTATATCGCGCTTTTCCGGTCGTCTAAGGCGAGGCTTACCAAGCCGTCCAGGCGAAACAGCGCCAGCAGGTCTGACCTGAGCACCACGTCGGTTTGACACGAGAGGGCGCCATTGGCTTGAACCAGGGTCGCTTTGGCGCTCTCAATCTCCGCATCATCAAACAGCGCCCACGCCTGGTCCACCTTATCTCCGAGATCCGGACACGGGTTTGCAGACGCCACCGCTGCCCACAGGGCGAGCCACATGTCTTCTCCACAGGTTCGACCGGCGAAGTCTATGGTCTTGAGCCCGAGAAAACAAGGTAGACAGACCTAATTCCTCAACAACCGCCTGCCTTATTCTCGCCCGTGGCGAAGTCGTAGCACCACTTGTTGGCGCCGCTGCTGGAAACTTCAATGACATATTCGGCGGTGACACCGGCGCTGGTCACCGAGATGACATGCCGCCCAGAGGCCAGCGTTAGCTTTTTCGGCGTGCGGCCCTGGCTAACACCATCCACCATCAATGTAGCGGTAGGCGGTGTAGAAAGTAACTTTGCGGTGTACACGGATGGCGCTACCGGCGCTGGAGCCGGGGCTGGTTCGGCGACAGGTTCGGGCTGCGAACGGACCAGTGCAGGCCGTGGCGACGGGCGGGGACGCGGTGCAGCCTTCACGGGCGCGGAGGTCGGCACGGGCGCAACCTCTTCGGATGAATCGGGCTCGACGGTGGGTGCCGGCGTCGGCTGGGGCTGGGGCGCAGGAGCCTCTGAGAGATCCTGTGGCACATTCACCAAGATGTCTGGTTGGCTATACCAAAACCACGCCCCCATGCCTACGATAGACCCGCCAACGAGGATTGCGACTGGCAAGGCGGCGGCGAGCACCGCGAGGACCCACAAACGTCTCTCATCCGTGACGGAGTTCAGGCTGTCGCCTGGGCTAAGCGTGCCGTGCACGGACGCCACACTATCGAGCACCACGGTGTCTTCGTTGGCCGGCGGAACCAAGGCCGACGGCGCGGGCGGCACGCGTCGACGAACCGGAGCCGGTCCCGGCGTTGAACCACCGGGGCCTCGTCCGGCCACCGGCATATCTGGCACATCGGCGGGTAGAACCCGAGGCGCTTCGTCGGTCTCGTGGGTGGACTCCCCACGCTCCGGCGTCACCCATTGACGCTGCCCCTTGACCACCTCTAGCAGCGTGTCACAGTCGGGAATTCGCTTGTCTCGATCGACACATAGCGCACCGCGAATCGCCGCATCGATGCGGTCGGGGAGGTCGGGCACCACGCGCCGTGGATCGGGATATTCGCCCAGAATGACGGCGTTGTAGATCTCGAGCGCCTGCTCGCCAGGGAAGGCACGGCCGCGGGTGACGAGCTCGTATAGAATACATCCCAGGGACCAAACATCTGCACGCTGGTCGACCGTGCGAGCGTCTCGAATCTGCTCGGGCGCCATGTACGACGGCGTACCCATGGCGATACCCGCGCGAGTATGGGCCACACTGGGATCGCCCGAGAGCGTCTTCACCAGGCCAAAATCGGTGACCTTAGGCAGGAAGCCTTCTCGCGCACGCGACAACAGCACATTGGCAGGCTTGAGATCACGGTGGACCACGCCAATTTGGTGGGCGTGACGTACGCCGGCCACGATGCCCAAAAACAGCGTCTCGGCATCGCCCATTCGAATGCGGTAGCTGCCCAAAGCAAGCTCGAGCGACGGCCCCTCGATGTACTCCATCAGCAGCCCCGGGGCACCGCTGATGTCGAGAACGTCGGTGACAGCCACGAGATTGAGGTGCCGAAGTGACGCTTGAACGCGACCTTCGTTCAACATCCGCTTGCGAATCGCCTCGCTGGTGACCGTGAGCACTTTCAGCGCATGGTGGGTGCCCAACGCGTTGTGCTTCACGCGATACACCATGGCCGTTCCGCCTGCGCCGATGACGGCTTCGACGGTATAGCGATCGACAGTGCTGCCGAGCTCCAGCTTCACTTAGCGGGCTCCAGAGTGGGACGGTGGCCAGGGGTGCTCTACCACAGACGAAGTTCACCCGCGCGAGCATTCAGAACAACAGAGTATCAGACATAAAATCACCGCATTCATCGACGCTCGACCGGACCTTGAGATC
>JAACDH010000272.1 GCA_009936995.1 Rhodobacterales bacterium | reverse complement strand
CGAAGATCTCGAAGCTTGAGTTGAGGCTGGCATCAAGGCCGCCGTAGATGAGCGCTTTCCCGTTGTTCATGACCAGCATTCGATGCTCGCTGCGCGCGCTGTTCATCCGGCTGTGGTTGGGCTTGGTGCCCCAGATGATCTCGTCGGTGGCGGGATTGAGGAGGAACGCGCCGTTGCTTGCCTGCCCGGTATTGCCGGCATCCATGCGGCCACCGGTGACCAGAATGTGGGGTTCGCCATCGACGTCGATGTTGACGGCCGCGGGGCCATAGAAGCCATCGACGGCGTCGTAGGTGGGCATGTCAATGTCGAGGCGGTCGAACATGAAATTCCCCGCGTCCATTTCCGACATTTTCAGGATCTTTGAAGAACCGAAGTCGCCGGCGCGTAGACCCTTAGAGCCGCCGAACAGGTAGACGTCGTCCTGCCCCATTGCCGCGGCAGGACGGAGCACGCGTTGGCCTTCTGGCAGCCGGTCCATGTCGCCCAGCTTGTTGAGCTCGGGGACCAAGATGTCGATGGTGAGCTCTTCGCCACCCAGCGCCAAGCCGCCGTCGACAATGTTGCTTCCCCAGGCGACAGCGAGGTCAATGTTAAAGGCGTTGGCGTCTCCTCCTTGTTCTTCGACGAGTATCCCGACGACCGAACCTGGTGAGATTGGCGGCAATTCACCCATTTCGAGCTCGACTCCTCCAGTGTTTCCAATGAAGATAAACTCGGGCTCGCTGTCGGGCTCTTGAATCATCAACTTGATGACTCGCCCGTCCATGAACGGTTCTTGCCCCTGGAGCTGATGTGGCACCAACTTGAGGTTGTAATCGGAGAACGTCTCACCGCCACACCCCCAAAGGAGGAACAGAGGCAGCAGGAAATGAAGTGGGGTTCGCGCGCGCATGAGCGCAGAGTAGGGTTGAACGGATACACAGTCAAGGATAGCGTCGCGATGGCCTGTCCCACTTGAGGTGCACCCTGCCAGGACGGGTTCCTACTTCCAACGCCCACCGCGTGCTTTCGCAGGTGACGAATCTGGCTACTTTCCCGGGAATAAGGCATGGATTCACATCTCGGGAGGGCGGCGTCTGTCAGCAGCCATCGGGCTCCATGACCCTCGCGGCTCGAGCGGGCCTTGCGGACGGTGAACTTAGTGAAAACTGGCGTAGGACACTGGTCGAACTCGGGGAGGGGACAACGGATGACCTTGCGTTAATGCATCAGGTGCACGGCGGAGTGGTTGTCGAGGTGACGCGCGGCGCGGGTCCTCTGGCGGTGGTGGCAGAGGCCGATGGCATGTGGACCTCGGAGTCTGGCGTAGTTCTGGCGGTGCGCACGGCGGATTGTGTCCCGATTCTGATCGCATCCCCAAAAGGAGTCGCGGTGGCTCATGCGGGGTGGCGCGGTGTAACTGCGTGCGTGGTTCAAGCGACGGTTCGCGCCCTGTGTGCAGGAACTGGCTGCGATCCCGGTACGCTAGTAGCTGCTGTTGGACCTCATATATCGGGAAAATCGTATGAGGTCGGAGAGGAGGTAGTCGCCGGTCTTTTGGGCGCAGGTCTGAAGCTAGAATCGTTCCTACATGCCCACCCCGGCGAACGCGCTTACGTGGACTTGGGTCGAGCCGTTGATGCACAGCTAAGGTCCGTGGGCGTTACGGCGATCAGTCAGGCCGGCTTGTGCACGTTCCAGAATCAGATGTTTCACTCTCACCGCCGTGATGGCGCGGCGTCTGGCCGCAACGCGGGATTGGTGGTTCGATGTGGTGGATAGTCGCTCTAATGGGGTGTGTAGGGTCTCCCGATCCGGATTTAGTCCAGCAGCAACAGGCCGTGGCCCTTTGGGAACAGGGCAAGATTGCGCTAGAGGCTGGAGACGCCGGGCTGGCGCGACAGCGGTTCATTGAAGCTCGAACCAGGCGTCCCGAAGATGCGCTGCTCATGGCCTGGGAGGCCCAAGCGATGGCTGCCCAAGGGGATCTTCCGCTGGCGATACTCAAGCTTGACGATGCCCTGCGTTTAGAGCCGCAACTTGTAGAGGCACGGTACAACCGCGCCGCTTGGTTGGCTCGGATGGGAGACCACCTCGAGGCAGCCCAGACCTTGGCGCCGCTGGTTCGCGAGGGAGAGATTTCCGCTGTTCAAGTTCGCGACGACGCGGATTTTAACCAGGCGCTGCAGGGGCCATTTTTTGCCTTCTTGCCGGGGAAGGCTGTCACGATGAGCGTCGATACGCTAGCGTCTCGGGCTTTTTGGGGTAGCCAAGTGGACTACGGCCTGACGTTCTCTGGTGGCGGTGATGGGCCCCTTTCCCTAGCGCTTCCGGTCTCGGGGCCGGTGTTGCCGGTCGCTCTTGTGGAGGACCTCACCGTCGATGGCCGGAGGGTGACGCTCACGGTCAAGGCGCAAGGGCAGGGGGGGATCACCTTTGGCCCTGTGGACGCAAAGCTGGCGGGTCAGCACCTTCAGGGGGGGGCGTTTTCGGTCGACGCGATCGCACCCGAAGACAAGATGACGCCGACGTCGCTTCCGGCGGTGGTGGCCCTTGCACCGTCCGCTCTGTCTTTATGGATGCCCGAGATCGGCGCCAGAGCCGTCAATGATGACCTTTGGATCCGGTTGTCTCCTGCGGATCGGGTCGAGTTTTCAGGGGCGGAATCGGATCGCGTGCGGTACGAACTTCGTCGCGGTGGACAGCCAGAGGTGCGCTGGTACCGATACCCTGGCCTCGGAACGAACGTAGAACGAGTTCTAGTTTGGCGGGGTACCGAGGTGATTTGGGAGGGCCTGCCGCTCGCGTCGCCACCGCTAGGGGGATAGCAGAAGCGCTTAGGAGGCGTCTATGGAACGGCAGAAGCTCTTGGACCGACTCGCTGAACTGGAATCCCAAACCAAGATGGGTGGCGGAGAGGCCCGCATCGAGCGTCAGCACAAAGCGGGAAAGCTAACCGCACGCGAGCGTATCGAGGCGCTTCTCGATCCGGGTAGCTTCATCGAGCTCGACGCCTTTGTGGTTCACGACTGCAACGACTTCGGCATGGACGCCCAGCGAATTCCAGGAGATGGCGTGGTGACGGGCTTTGGCCGCATCGACGGTCGCCTCATTTACCTGTACGCCCAGGATTTTACCGTTTTTGGTGGTTCTCTCTCGGCGGCGCATGCCAAGAAGATCTGCAAAGTCCTGGACATGGCCATGCGCAATGGCGCTCCTGTCATTGGGCTAAACGATAGCGGCGGCGCTCGTATACAAGAGGGCGTGGCATCGCTTGGCGGCTACGCCGATATCTTCTTGCGCAACACGATGGCATCAGGTGTGGTTCCGCAGCTCTCGGCCATCATGGGCCCCTGCGCGGGTGGTGCCGTCTACTCGCCAGCCATCACCGACTTCATCGCCATGGTCGACAAGACTTCGTACATGTTTGTCACCGGACCCGACGTGCTGAAGACCGTTACCCATGAAGAGGTCACGAAAGAGGCTCTGGGCGGTGCAGATGCACACAACCGCATCAGTGGTGTGGCCCATTTCAAGGTGGCCGACGAGCTGCAGATGATGGGCCTGCTCCGAGAGCTGCTGTCCTACATGCCGCAGAACAACATGGAAGAGGCTCCCCCTCGTCCCACCGACGATCCTACCGACCGTTCGTGCCCCGAGCTCATCGAGATCGTTCCCATCAACGCAAACAAGCCGTACGACATCAAGGAAGTGGTGGTTTCTTT
>JAACDH010000271.1 GCA_009936995.1 Rhodobacterales bacterium | reverse complement strand
GCCGGCCTCTTCCAGCACAACCTCGGCGTGCACGCCGGAGAGGGCCGCGGACGCGTCGAGTCCAACGACTTCGGGATGATGTACCTAGGCCGCAAACGCCTCACACCCATGGGCCTGTTCGACGACTTCGAACCCCAGGACTTCAACCGAACCGGTCCCCGACGCTCGGTGGGCGCCGCGTATGCCTTTGTGAACGGCGCCCAAGGTGCGAAGTCCATCCTTGACGGCGGCCCAGCCATCGCAACTTACAACCACCACAACGCAACCATCGACGCCCTGTTTAAGGTCCGCGGCTTCTCCACAGAGGCGGCCTTTCACTTCCGAGAAGGCGGCGAGCAATTTCGTCCGTTCGCCGAAGTGGGCAGGGGCGACTACGTGCAGCCTGGCTGCCTGCTGCCGGGCATGCCGGTCGGTCTAGCGGCGCGATGGGGACAGGTGATGCCCGCCGAAAGCTCCGCACTCTCTGCGAAGACCGAGGTGGGTCCCGCGCTGTCGTATTACATGAACGGCGCTCGGAATAAGATGAAGCTTCAGGCCGACTACTTTCGGTCTTGGGGCGATGAACCGTCGCCGGGAGAGAACCAGGTGCGGGTGCAGCTCCAGGCCATGTTGTGGCATCGTCAGAAGAACAACTCTCCGCTGAATGCCCCCTCAAGTCCCACAGTCCGATAGACTAGTCCTCTTGAGGACCGCATGAAGAAAAAAGGCGCCGACCGCAGCCAGATACTCGACCGGCTCGAACACCACGGTGGACTCACCCCCGGTGCCAGTCGAGAAATCCACAAAGAAACAGGCATTCCAGAGGCCGACATCTATGGTGTGGGCTCGTTCTACAGTCTGCTGGCCCGCCCCGAGCCCAAGCACCGGGTGTGTCAGGGGTTGTCCTGCAAAATGGCAGGTAGCGACGCTAGAGTCGCCGAACTCAAGGCCGCCGGCACGCCCTACGAGGAGGTCAGCTGCCTGGGCCAATGCGACCGCGCGCCAGTGGCCATCGACGCCCAGATGGAGCTGGTGTCGTGGGGCCCCCGAGGCCGCGTGAGCCCCGCGAGCGCCGATCTACCTATTAACTTGGCCGGTAAAGAAGACCCAAACTGGACGGCACTGGCGGCCGCCAAACAGATGGGCGCCGAGGCGGTCCTCCACGCACTAGAGGCCAGCGGCCTGCAAGGTCGTGGCGGGGCCGGCTTCCCCGCTCACCTCAAGTGGAAGAGCGTTCGCAGTCAAGCCGAGACCACCCGATACGTCGTGGTCAACGCCGACGAAGGCGAGCCGGGCACGTTCAAGGACCGCGAGGTCTTGCTGCGTCGGCCCCACCTGATGCTCGAAGGCATGGCCATCGCCGCGTGGGTGGCGGACGCACAGGTGGCCTACATCTACGTCCGCGGAGAGTTCTCGGCAGAGCGCCGGGCCATCGAAGCCGCCTTGGCCGAGGCGGCTGAGCACGTCGGAGACCTCGACATCCGCTTGGTGAACGGCCACGGCGCCTACATCTGCGGCGAAGAGACCGCGCTGATCGAGGCCATCGAGGGCAAACGAGGCATGCCCCGACTAAAGCCGCCCTACCCCACGGTTCAGGGCCTGTTCGGCATGCCCACACTCATGAACAACGTCGAGACCCTGGCCTGCGTACCCGCCATCCTCCACCGCGGCGGCGCCTGGTTCAAAGACTGCGGCCGCAACGAGGCGGGCTCCAAGCTGTACTGCATCAGCGGACATGTGGTCTTCCCCGGCGTGTACGAGCTCCCGTTGGGGGTCTCCTTCAACGAGCTGGTTCAGGCAGCGGGGGGTCCAGTCGGCACCCTAAAGGGCTTCTCTCCCGGTGGCGCCAGCTCCGGATTCCTGCCCATGTCCCTGGCCGATACGCCACTAGACTTCCAGTCTCTAGCCAAGGTGGACACCATGTTGGGCTCCGCCGGAGTGGTCGCGCTGAACACCACCGTGCACATGGCAGAGGCCGCCCAGTGGCAACAGGTGTTCTTCGAAGACGAGACCTGCGGTCAGTGCGCGCCCTGCCGCATCGGCTGTAGCATCCAGCGCCGCGCCATCGACTCTTTCCTAAAAACGCGTGACCCCGCCGATCTCGAGCATGTGGAGGACGTCCACTGGGAGATGGAGGCCGGCAGCATCTGTGGCCTGGGCATGGTCGCCAGCAAACCTCTTCAAACCGCCATTCAGCACTTTCCCGAGGACTTTGGCCAATGAGTGAATCGATCAAACTCACCATCGACGGCCAATCGGTGCAGATCTCCGAGGGCCAAACCGTCCTTGACGGCGCCCGCAAGCTGGGCATCGAGGTCCCCACCCTGTGCCAAGACGACCGGGTAGACAACGCCGGCTGCTGCCGAATGTGTCTGGTCGAGATCGACGGTCAACGCCGACTTCAGCCCAGCTGTGCCTTCAAAGCCACCGAGGGGATGAACGTGCAGACGGCCAGCAACAAGGTCGAAAAGCACCGCAAGATGCTGCTGTCCTTCTACCTGGCCGACCACGCCATCGACGTCGACGGGCTGCCCGCCGAGCGCGGCGTGGGCAACACCCTGCGCCAGCAAGCGCAGACCTACGGAACCGGACCTACTTTGCCGGCCATCCACGCGCCGCGAGTCGCACGGGCCGACAACAATCCGTACATTCACTTCGACCCCGCGGCCTGCGTGCTCTGCGGTCTGTGCACGCGCTACTGCGACGAAGTCGAAGCCGTGAGCGCCATCAGCCTGGCCGGCCGGGGTGCTGCAACCACCATCGCCACCGCCGACCAGATCGGCCTACTCGAGTCGTCCTGCGAGCTCTGCGGCGGCTGCATCGCGGTCTGTCCCACCGGCGCGATGACCGAAAAACCTTCGCTAGAGAACGTTTCTGCGAAGGCCGAACAGGTGCGCTCCACCTGCAATTTCTGCGGCGTCGGCTGCCAACTCGACCTGCACGTCGAGGACGACAAGGTGGTTCGCGTCACCTCGCCGCCGCCCGGCACCACGGTGAACGACGGCAACCTGTGCGTGAAGGGCCGATTCTCGTACGAGTTTATTCACCACAAGGACCGCCTCACCACCCCACTGATCCGCAACGAAGCGGGCCAGCTGGTGCCCACCTCCTGGTCCAACGCCATCCAAGTGGCGGCCCGCGGGCTGATGGGCGTGCGCGACAAGCACGGCACCGACGCCCTCGGCTTTGTGTCCTCCTCTCGCTGCACCGGCGAAGAGAACTACCTAATGCAGAAGCTGTCTCGGGCGGCCTTTGGGACCAACAACTGTCACCAGTGTGCCGCAACTTGACACGCTCCAACCGTCGCCGGTCTGGTGACAATGTTTGGTGCGGGCGCAATGACAAACTCCATCCCCGAGATTCGTGACACAGAGCTGATGTTTGTCATCGGCTCCAACACAACCGAGGCACATCCGATCATCGCCATGGAGATGAAGAAGGCCGTCCATCGCGGCGCCAAGCTCATTGTGGCTGATCCACGTGGCATCTGGCTCTCTGACGTCGCAGATCTACACCTGCAGCTGAAGCCGGGAACCGACGTGGCGCTGCTCAACGGCATGCTGCACGTCATCCTCCACGAAGGACTGTACGACGCCGACTTTGTGGCCAAGCACACCGAGGGACTCGAGGCGTTGATGGCCTCCACCGTCGACACCACCCCCGAGTGGGCCGAAGAGATTACCTCGGTTCCCGCGGACTCGATTCGCCAGGCCGCGCGGATGTACGCCACCACCAAAAAGGCCGGCATTTACTACACCCTGGGCATCACCGAGCACACCCATGGCACCGACAATGTGTACGGCCTGGCCAACCTGGTGGCCATCACCGGGCACCTGGGCGTGAAGTCGGCGGGGCTCAACCCGCTGCGTGGACAGAACAACGTCCAGGGCGCCAACGACGCCGGCGCATCTCCCATTTACTACCCGGGCTATCAACGGGTCGACAACCCCGAAGCCCAAGCCCGCTTCGAGGCCGGCTGGGGCGTTCCGCTCTCGCCAGATCCCGGTCTAGACCTCAACATCATGATGAAGCAGATGGGCAAGAGCATCCGCGGACTCTACGTCATGGGCGAAGACATCGTCCTGTCAGAACCCAACGCCAACCGCGTCGAGGAGGGCATGAACGCGCTCGACTTCGTCGTCGTCCAAGACATCTTCCTGAACGAGACCTGCCGGTTCGCCGACGTGATTCTGCCGGCCGCCTGTTTCGCCGAGAAAGACGGCGTGTTCACCAACTCCGACCGTCGGGTGCAGCGGGTCCGCAAGGCCGTGAACGCCCCCGGAGAGGCCCGCGCCGACTGGGAGATCATCTGCGACATCTCGCGGGCCTGCGGCTACCCCATGCCCTGGTACAACGACCCTGGCGAGGTGTACGCCGAGATGGCGGCGCTCACCGACCAGTTCGCCGGCATCACCCACGAGCGGATCGCCGCCGAGGGCGGTCTGCAGTGGCCCTGCACCAGCCCCGACCACCCCGGCACGCCCACCCTGCACGAGGGCGCACCAATCATCGGGAAAATCGGCCTACAACCCACGACCTACCGGTCCAGCGCCGAGCTCCCCGACGAGCTCTATCCGTTGCTGCTGTCTACGGGTCGCACGCTGTACCACTACAACTCGGCCACCCAGACCCGGCGCGCCGAGGGTGCAAATGAGCTGCAACCCGTGAACTTCATCATGATGCATCGCCGCGACGCCAAGATGCGCGGCCTACGACATGGCGACGCCGCGACCGTCCGCTCCCGACGGGGCGAAATCGTGGCCAAGGTCGACGTGAGCGCGAAGATGAAGAGCGGGTGCGTTTGGATGCCCCTGCACTTTGCCGAGGCAAACACCAATCGACTCACCAACGACGCGGGCGACACCACCACCAACACCGCCGAGTACAAGGTGTGCGCGGTGACGGTCGAGGCGGTTCAATCGTCCTAAGTCTGCTTGACTCGCACACAACCGAGATCTACGATGCCGAATATTCCCCACGCCGTTCTCCGAGTAACGCTCCTACTGACCGTGTTCGCCTGCAATGGAGCGGACAGCGACGATTCGGCCAACACAACCGCGACGAGCGGCACGGCAACCGGCGGCACGGCAACCGGCAACACCGGAACCGGCAACACCGGAGACTTCCTAAGCGACCAATACCCCAACGACGACGGTATCGACGCCGATCCCGCCGTACTCTTCCACGACAACTTCGAGGGCGGTTGGGGGCTCTGGGACTGGCCCACCGACAACACGTCGCACCTGTTCATCGAGTCCGAGGGCGGTTTAGCCAACGGCGGCGCCTCGTATTTGCGCTCGACGGTCACCCGAGACCAACTCCAGGTGGATCAATACATCTCCTCGTCCACCGGCTTCACCTTCTCCGAGCGCGTCGACACAATATATTTTAGGTTCTACGCTCGTTTCGAGGGCATCTCACCGAATCCACATCACTGGGTTCGGGTCTCTGCGGGCGACGACAGCTTCGATTCCAGCGGCTGGGCCAACAACAAACCTTCCGGCCATGAGGGCTTCTGGTTCGACTTCGACATCAACAATGACAACGTCTTCAACTTCTACAACTACTGGTACAATATGCGTACCGGTCGCTGCAACGACGGCACCGATACCCCAGGCTGTGAAGGTGACCAGGGCGTTACCTACTGGTACGGCAACATCTTCCGCCCGCCCGAACAAACGCCGATGCCTCGTGACGAGTGGGTTTGCATCGAGCTGCTCGGCAAGACCAACACCGTAGGCAGTTTCGACGGCGAGCAGGCGTTCTGGATCGACGGAGCCCTCGTAGAACACTACCAAATTGGTAATCCAGAGGGCACTTGGCTGCGCGACTCGTACCACACCGGCGGCTGCGACTTCGACGCCTGCGAAGACCCCACGCCCTTCGAGGGGTTCGACTTCCGCTCCAGCCCCGAGGTCCGCTTCAAGCAGTTCTTCCTCGACGCCTACTACCAAGCCGACACCTTCGAGAACAAGAAGGCCTACCTCGAAGAACAAGGACTCACCGTCTCAGACACCCAAACGATCTACTACGACGATGTGGTGGTGGCGACCGAGCGAATCGGCTGTCGGGTTAATCCGTAGCCTCTTCTGCCGCTTGCTCGAGGGCCAAACGCTCGGCTTCTTTTTCCGCGATTTCCCCCAGTCCCACCTCGATTCGCTCAAGCGCGGGCTTGGTGACCTCTTCGTCCAGCTGCGGTGTGTCGCGGATGACGGCCATAGCCTCGGGGGACATCGGGAAGCGTCGGCGCCGGGTCGACGACCGGCTCGTCGGCGTCTGGCTCGGAGGCAACTGCGTCGAGGACGGCATGAACGCGCTCGACTTCGTTGTGGTCCAAGACATCTTCTTGAATGAGATCTGCCGTTTCGCCGACGTCATTCTGCCGGCAGCCTGTTTCGCCGAGAAAGACGGCGGGTTCACCAACTCCGACCGTCGGGTGCAGCGGGCCCGCAAGGCCGTGAATGCCCCCGGAGACGCCCGCGCCGACTGGGAGATCATCTGCGACATCTCGCGGGCCTGTGGCTACCCCATGCCCTGGTACAACGACTCCGACGACGTGTACGCCGAGATGGCGGCGCTCACCGATCAGCTCGCCGGCATCACCCACGAATGACGCGGGCGACACCACCACCAACACCGGCGAGTACCAGGTGTGCGCGGTGACGGTCGAGACGATTCAGTAGTCCTGGGGCGACTTCCGAGCCAGCGTGCGCCGACCGTAACCAGCCCGGCCGAGACCATCCCGCTACCGGAAACGCAGCGCTGTTCTTTGACGCAGATCCCGTGTCGTGTGGCTCGAGACGGTCGCGAACAGCGTCCCGGTGAATCAGACAGGGTGCCCCCCCCTACCCCGACGAGGTCCACGGGCGGATCGGCCCCATCGGCGAGGGCGATACGCTGAAGCCGGCGATGCTTAAAAACCACTCGTGATTTTTGTCGTCCACACTGCCCGATGTAACAACTGCGCGTTGGATTTTGGCGAATTTGGCAAATGCACACGCGCAGGCACTTGGCCCGACATGGACGTCCTATGGTATTCTGGGCCCCAACAAGGAGTCCGACATGCGTCCCCTACCGATGTGCCTTTTCGCATTGATCGCTCCTCTGTCCGCATCAGCCGTCACCATTAATGGCGCAGACTACGGCGGCGCAGACTTGCTTCCAGCCAGCGGGGATGTGCTCAATGGCACCTTCACCAACGTGGGAACGTTCTCCGTTCGGGGCGGATCGACGGTCTACGTCGCGGACAACACCCAACTCGAGGTGTTCGCCGATGTCGTCACGGTGACCGGCACCCTGGACGGACGTGGACGCGGCGAGAGAGGCGGTCGCGGCGGCAACGGCACCCCCTCCGCTATCGATGGCGACCCTGGATTCGGCCCCGGAGGCGGCGCGGGCGGAGACCAAGGCCCCTGCGTCCACGGCGGGGGCGGCGCGGGCGGCGGCTACGGCGGTCTAGGCGGCGACGGCGCGACCTTCAACGGCGACACTTACCGGGTCCAGGGCGGGGCCAGCTATGGCATGGCGCAGGGCCCCGATTACGCCCTCGGAAGCGGCGGTGGCGGCGGCGGCGCGGGTTGCAACATCTTTGGAGGACAGGGCGGCAACGGTGGAGCGGGCGTGTTCCTGCAGGCGCTCTCCAACATCGACGTGACGGGCTCCATCTACGCGGACGGTGACGTTGGACTCATGGGCGATCGGTACGCCGGCGGCGGCGGCGGCGGCTCAGGCGGCGGCATCGCGCTCTCGGCCCCCATCATGACGGGCAGCGGCCTACTCTCGGCGACCGGTGGCGACGGCGGCCCCACAGACCAAAGCGGCGGCGGCATCGGATGCGGCGGGGCGGGCGGCGGTGGTGGGCGCGTGAAGATGTTCACCAATGGCGTCCCCTCCTATGTGTGCGATGTGAGCGGAGGATGGTTCGAAACCTGTATGCCCGGCTGGGGCATCACCGAGTCAGATCCCGGCACACCCGGAAGCTGCGAGATCATCGGAGATATCGACCTCGACGGCATTATGGACGTCGACGACAACTGCATGCTCACCCCAAATGCGTCTCAGATCGACAGCGACGCGGATGGCGTGGGCGACGTATGCGATCTGTGTCCAGGCTTCGACGACAACACCGACACGGACTTTGACGCGGTTCCGGACGGCTGCGACGCCTGTCCAGGCTTTGACGATGACCTGGACACCGACGGCAACGGCATCCCAGACGCCTGCGACCTCTGCGGCGGCGCCATAGCCGACGCAGACTTGGACGGCATCCCAGACCCCTGCGACATCTGCCCCGGCTTCGACGACAACGTGGATGCGGACGCAGACGGCATCCCAGATGGGTGCGACCAATGCCCAGCAGGGGACGACACCCTCGACACCGACGGCGACACCGTCCCCGACGACTGCGACCTTTGCGAGGGCTCATCCGACGCCTTCGACACCGACGGCGATGGCGTGCCCAACGGCTGCGATCTCTGCGCCCTAGGCGACGACACGTTGGACTCCGACATCGATGGCGTGCCCGACGCCTGCGAT
>JAACDH010000270.1 GCA_009936995.1 Rhodobacterales bacterium | reverse complement strand
ACGTGTCCACGACCTAATCCTCCTGAATGGGCCCCATCTCGCCCAGAACACCCCATCCCTCGGTGACTTGACCGCGCAACTTGCCACCGACCCGCTCCATCATCGAGATCTCGGGAAACGCTCGAGAAAGGGTGAGCAAAGCCGCCCGGCCGAGTAGGCCCTGTGCCAGCGCGGTCATGGTCTGCGCGGGGCTCTTTCGGATGAGAACCTCCTGTGCCCATCGGACTTCTATGCTGGAGCGCAGGCCAGAACCTACCGCTGGCGGAAGCAACGCCCCAACCGCCTGGGCTGCCTCGGTTACCCGCGCGAGCAAGCACAAGGTCGGACAATTGCCGATGGGTTGGCGACTAGCGGCGAGCGCTCCGACGATCCGTTCTGTCTGAACCTGAAGGGTGGCGCGGAGGTCGGTGTGACCCAAATGCGGCTCTGATTCACTCTTGAGTGGCACAATGAGCCGCGTCGCGATGGCCTGATATCCCTGCTGTGTCGTCCGGAGAGGTACCTCGTGTGCGAGCAGCGCCGTAGACGCGACGACGCCCCACAACGCGAGGCGATCGGGGGGCATGACGGGTAGGTGCTGCAGTCGGTCGAGTGCGGCAAAGATCACAGACAGCGTTTGTGGTGGATGGGGCCGACGCATAGGGGCGTCCCCCCGAAGTGCGGCCGCCAGATGGTGTTCGGTCGCGTTGGGCTGGAGTGAACTCTCGAGCATCAGGAAGGCCTGGGCCCGTGCAGTGGCCCGACCTTCGATGGGAACGTGTGCACTTTCTCGCAGAAAAGAGAGCGCATGGCTCAGCCGGTAGACGTGCAATCGGGCTGCACAAGAAGGTTCGAGAAGCTCCGCGGCCCGATCTTTCCCATATCCTTCAATGATTCCATTGAGATGTCGGGCGTTGAGGTGAAGAAGTGGACCCCACTCCACCAGCGCATCCCCCCAGAGTGACCGCTCCCAACCAAGCAGGCTGGACAGCTTATAATCGGTCCCCGCTTGGACAAAGCGCATGTGAAAAGGGCTCAGATTGCCGTGGACCTGGGACCAACGATTGACTTCACGCAGCGCCGGAAGATGATCAAACAGCTGCTCTTCAAGGCGGTCCAGTAGCTTGACCGGAGCGACGCTTTTACTTCTGCAGCGATGTAACGCTCTCTCGATATGAACACGCCACTCGTCCTCCCAGGTGTCGCGTTCAGGATGGAACGTACGTCTCGAAGCGAGTCGTCCGAAATAGGGAACCACCGTACCTTCGAGATGTCCAAGGATTCGGCCCATTTCCGCGAGCACTTCTTGTGGGCGTTCGCGGGCTAACTCAGCACCTGAGGTTCCCGTCGGGTGGGGCGAAACGCAGCAAGAATACGTGAGTTCAGGGTGCAACAGGATGGTGAATGGACTGGCAACTGGCACGTTGGGATCGTCGGCCAAGTGCCGCAACGAGACCAACGCGGGCATAAATCCCCTTCTTTCTACGTCTTCTGTCATCGTCCGGAGCCACATGGACAGCTCTCGACCCTCTACGCGACATCGAGCATCGAACTCGCTGATTCTTGGACCTTTGCTCAAGGGTGTCAGAGAGAGAAGCTCAAGACCATTGCCCTTAAATGCGGGTAACAGGACTTCCAGAATACGGTGATCTGATACGGCTGGATACATGATTAGGTGTACTCCGAGCGCCTCAGAAACGCAAGGACTGTGGATAAGAAGCGCTGGCTCAAAAATTGGCCGTCCACTCGCGACGTTCCCTACCTTCGGCTCGCCGATGTACAGCATGGCCGCCCGCGCCGCATTTGTGACACCGGGATTGATCGTTGCTGGGGGTAGACGAGCTCGTTCTATAGGATGATGAAGCCATTCTTCTGTTTGATTCCGGTGAAGCCTTGCCGCGTTAGGTCGCTGATTGTCGCGGTGACCTACAAAGAAAAAAGCCTTCAAGCGTTTGACGGCTTGAAGGCTCTTCAAAATGATGGTCGGGGTGCACAGATTTGAACTGTGGACCCCCTGCTCCCAAAGCAGGTGCGCTACCAGACTGCGCTACACCCCGTCCGTGGGCGGTCTTATTGTCTGTTTCGCCTGCGGTCGACATTCTTTCGTGGTGGAGTCGAATTTACCGGATCTTCGGGCCAGGAGTGTTTGGGGTATCGGGCGCGAAGTTCCTTGCGAATATCGTGATAGCTACCGGCCCAAAATCCCGCGAGGTCATCGGTCACTTGCTGCACCCGACGGTTGGGGGCCAGGAGGTGCAGGAGCAGGGGGTTACGTCCTTGGTCGATGGCGGGCGTCTTGGAGAGGCCGAACAGGGCTTGGATGCGGACGGCGAGCACGGGTCGGAGGCCGCTGTAGTCGATCAGGGCGTGGTGGCCGTTGGGGACTTGGATGCGTTCGGGGGCCCGTTTCTTGAGGTCGGTCCAGCGCTGCCAGCCGAGGTGGTCTCGGACGGCGGCGGCCCAATCGGCCTTCTTGAGCTGGGCAAAGCTGCGCAGGCCCGGACAGACGTAAGGGAGCAGCTCGCACAGCCAGTCATCGGTGGGTTCGGGCCAGTCATCGGTGGACCAGCGGTGTAGGACGGTGAGGCGGTTGCGGAGGTTGGTCCAGTCATCGGTGGTGGGTGTCACCCGCTGGATGTCCAGGGCGGCCGCGTTGGCGAGTACGAGGGCGGCGCCGACGGGCTCGGGCTGGGCGGTGTGGGACTCCAGGACCAGGTCACGGTATCGAACCTCGCGGCGGGCACGGACCTGTAGCGCGTGACGGTCGAAGGTCTGGACCAAGTGCTCGTCGGTGTGCAGCCAGTCCAGCTCGACGGCCGAGGCGCAGCGAACCAGGGCGTCGGAGCCGGGCTGGGCGACCACGTCCAGGGCCACGTAGAGCTCGGCGGTGCGGACGGCGGACTTCCGGTGCAGCTCGACCCCTTTACCACCGGTCATCCTGCCGATTCGGGTGTCGGGGTCTCGACGGCGAACCACGCGGTCTGGCCAGGCTGCGAGCACCGCCTTGGCCAAGCCGTCTTCGGGGTCGGCGGCGTTGGCGCGGTGGGGGACCAGTCGGTTGAGTTGCTTGGCCACCCGATGGACTGCGGTCAGGTCGTTGCGCTTCCAAGCGCGCTCGACCAGATCGAAGAGGTCGGAGCCGGAGGGAAGGTTGCCGTATTGTCCCTGAAGTGGGTGCCGTTCGGACAGCAGCGCGGCGGCCAGAGAGGCCTCTTTGGACACGCCCAAGTCTTGGGCGGCGATGAGGAAGCGGGCCAAGCGCGGGTGTAGGGGAACCGAGGCCATTCGCTGACCGATAGGCGTCAGGCTGCCGTTCTCGGTGGCGCCGAGGTCTTCGAGTAGGCGCAGGGCGGCGTCCATTTGGGAGGCGTTTGGCGACTCGTACCAGGCGAACTCCCGTGGATTTGGCTCGCCCCAGGAGAGCAGCTGCAGCAGGGGCCCGGCCAGGTCTAGGCGGCGGACCTCGGCGATCTCGTGCTCGTCGAGGGCGCGGTCCACCCGTTCGGTCCACAGCCGCAGGCACTGGCCCGGTCCGACCCGTCCGGCGCGTCCTGCCCGTTGGTCGGCCGAGGCGCGGCTGATTCGGGTGAGCACCAGCTTCTCGAGTCCGGTGTGGTGGTCGGTCTGCATCTGCCGCGCCCAGCCGCTGTCGACCACGGTGCGGACGCCGGGGATGGTAACCGAGGTCTCGGCGACGTTCGTGCTGAGCACCACGCGCTGGCGTTTTCCGGTCTTGAGGGCCGCATCCTGAGCCTGCGCGGACAGGGCGCCATACAGCTGAACCACCTCGACGGGCAGGTCGGCCAGGAGCTGGGCGGCGTTGACGATCTCGCGGACACCGGGCAGGAAGGCGAGGATATCTCCTGGGGACCGACTCAATACCTGTCGGACACCGGTGGCGACGGCCTGGGCGATGTCGTCGTCCGGGCCATGGGCCAGGTGTTGGATGTCGACGGGAAAGCTGCGTCCCTCGCTGTAGACGGCCGGCGCCCCCAGCCATGCGGCGATGGGCTTGGGATCGAGGGTGGCGCTCATCACCACGATGGTCAGATCGGGTCGAACGTCGCGTTGGGCTGCTCGAACCAGGGCCAGGGCCAGATCGCTGGACAGCCGT
>JAACDH010000034.1 GCA_009936995.1 Rhodobacterales bacterium | reverse complement strand
CTCCATACGTGCATCCACCATGGGGTTCTGCTCGTCGACGCGTCGACCAACGGCTGCGACGATACGTTCGATGACCTGCATCAGATGCTTTTCGTCGTTAAACACGACGTTGGTCTTGACGATTCGGCCCTTGCGTTCTACGAAAACGGTCTTGGGACCGTTGATCATGATGTCGGAGACTTCAGGGTCGCGGAGCAGAGGCTCGAGAGGGCCCAGTCCGAGGATGTTGTCGAGGATCTCTTCGACGAGGCGCTCGCGCTCAATCCGGCTGAGTGGAAGCTGACGTGCATCCACCCGCTCTGTGAGGGTGGCACGCAGCCGAGCGGCGAGTTCATCGCGCGGAGTGTTCCCGACTTGCTCGAAGTCGAGGGACTCGATTAGTTCATTGTGCAGGTCTTTCTTGATCTGCTCGAACTCTGCGCCAGTAGGCGTTGGACCGGAGGGCTGTTCGGTACCGTCGCCCGGCCTTCGAGTGTTACCGCCGGTTCGGAATCGATTTTGAGCGCCGCGAACACGGTCGATCAGTCTGCCGCCACCCATGTATTACCCTCGGTTGAAGAGGTTGGCGAAGAAGCTGCCGACCCCAGTGCTATCGCTGTCAGGCTCATCCGCGTTCTCACCATCGTCGTCTTCCTCTGAGAGGACGGCAACGAGCCGAGAGATGTCGCGTGCGGCTTCACAGTTCTTATTGATCTCACGGATTAGTTTACCCTCATTAATCGCCTGCTCGACATGTCGCGCGTCTTCGGCGATGGTCGCGGCGATGGATAGACCGAGATTTTGCTGAATGTCGCTAAGACCCACGTAGGCCGCGCTGTGCCATCGGTTCACGACCAGCTTGATGCGTGATTCGTCGACGCCGAGGGCCTTGATCGTTCGCAGACGTCGGAAAGAATCGCGAACCGACGTGACATCGGGGGTGGTTATAAGCACCACGACGTCGGCAACGTTGAGGGCCATGGCCACGCCTTCTTCGTAGAACGCACCGCAGTCGATGATGACGAATTGGTACGCTTCGGCTGCGGCATCGATGACCGCGTAGATGTCGTCGGCGCGGACCACGCCCAAGGACTCCATGTCTTCTGGAGCAGTGAGCACGTGCACCTTGCTGCGATGGACTGCGACGGTAGAGGTGAGCACCCGTTCGTCTAGTCGATCGGCGCGCGGAAGCAAATCTGCGATGCTGTCGCGGGCAGAGAGGTCGAGCATGGACGCGATATCGCCCATACCAAAATCCAAATCCATGATCAGAACGCGGTGAATGCCGGCGAGCTCCGCCGCAAGGTGGGTGGCCAATGTCGTGTTACCCACGCCGCCCTTGGCGCCGGTGAGCGCGATGACCATGCCCTTCTCTTCGTCCTCTGCCTGGGAAAAGGCCGCGTCGTGGACAGCTTGGCGAAGGCGGCTGGCATCTTCGGGCAGAACGACAAACTCTTTGTACCCACAGCGCATGGCTGCGAGGATCTGGTCGGCGCTACCGGCTTTCGCCAGGGCAACCAAGGTGATGTTGGGGTGATCTCGGGACAGCGCTTGAGCCAATGCCAAGGCTGCGTCTATGGCGTCGCTGAACCCCACGATGACCACATCGGGGCGGGTTTGTTGAACTGCCGTGAGGGAGTCACCAAAAGACACCGATTGATTGGGGAGTACGGCCTCGGCCGAGAGCACCTCGCGAACCGAACCGAGCGCTTCTTGTTCTAGGCCGACTAGAACGACGGAGGCGGCGCCGCCACTTTTACCGATATTACGCAAGGGTAACCTCCGCTATCGCTGTAGACCAACGGCGCCCGTGGGGGTCGCAGTACGCGAGCCGGGACGATGGTCGAGTCCAAGAAGGAACAGCTCGACGTCGCTGGGGTTGTTGTTTTCGGTGGTGCCCGGAGCAGCGGGAACTTCACCGGCTGCCATGGGACGAACCAGCCGGGGGGTGACGTAGATAACCACTTCGGGTTCTGCCCGGACGTGGTTAGTGGTGCGGAACAGGGCACCCAGGATGGGGATGCGGCCTAGACCGGGCACGCCGGCCCGAGCGTACGAGGTACCGTCGGAGAGCATTCCCGCCATCGCGAAAGTCATACCGCTCTCGATGCGCATGTGGCTCTTGGCTTTTCGAGTGATGAAGCCTGGCACCTCGATACCTGTGATTCGACTGGTATTGGAGTTGTCGATCTCGGAGACTTCGACCTGCACCCGCACATCGATGACGTTGTTGGCGAGGACGGTGGGAACGAAGACGAGCTGGATGCCGTAGGCCTTGTATTCAATTGAGATATTACCTTGTCCCTGGGGGGCGGGAATCGGCACTTCGCCGCCTGCAAGGAACTCGGCTTGCTGGCCGCTCAGGCTGACGAGCGTGGGCTGGGCGAGAATCTTGCCGAGCTTGTAGTCGTCGAGAATATCGATAATGGCTGCCATTTGGAACGCGTTGCTCACCACGCTTACGCCTAGGTCGAAGGCCCCAGTACCAGGGGCGCCGACGGCGCCCCCGTTGGTGATATCGACAGCACCGGGCACTGTATAGGTGTTCGCGACGTTGCTGACTGGTCCGACCATGCTGCCGGTGATCATACCGGCGGTTGGACTGGTTATGTTAGCGAGGACGTTGATGCCCAGTGACCTTAGGCCGGTTCGGGAAACCTCGGCGAACAGCACTTCTAGTTGAACCTGGTGGTCGCCTCGGACCGACATCAGGTTGACGAAGTCGGTGTCGTACAAGCGCGCTACCAAAGCGACCTGCTCAAGGGTGTCGAGGTCGTCGACATCGCCCTCAACCACAATCCGCTCTTTTAAAGGGTAGACGCGAGGGGGCTCACCTTCGACGATGGAGTCGATGCGACGAACGAGGTCGGACAGGTCGCGATGGACCGTGATCTCGTAAATGGTCGGCGGAATATTACTGCCGTATTGGACCACCAAATCGGTGGTGCCAAGAGCGGTTCCCTGAACCTGAATCTTACTGGCGAGTCCCAAGCTAACCGGGTTGGCCACCGTGGGATCGGTGATGGCGATCGCTGTGGGGGTTCGCGGTAATTCGAGCACCACGCTCTTTCCTAGCTCTATGTCGAGCCAGTCGGATCGCTCTTCCTGCGCCAAGGCCGCGGGAGCCATAAACAGGAGGGAGGTAGCGGCGATTGCCGAATACAGCTGGAGCAGATGACGCATGTAGAAAGCCCTCAGAAGAGGTGAATTAGGGGGACTCGGCGGGAGCCTACCAGAGGAGAAGTGGTCTTACTTGACCTTTTCCCTGGACTCCGCACTTCCTTTGATGATGAGGAGAGAACCATCTTGGCTTTGAGATGTTTTGGCCTTCCACTGGGTGATAGGAATGCGCTTTTCTTCATCCTCGCCGCCGAGAAGGTTTTTGACCATGGCGCCGTGGGTTTCGACCTCCGTGACGTCGATGTCGTTGCGCAACGTCAGTGCAATTGTGCTCTGCGACATGGCGTGGGTGATCTGTTCGGCCTGATCTGGCGTGACCGCAAGCGTAACAGAAGGCTTTTGCTTGCCTTTCGCCTCGGCGGAGCCGGTACTCATGCGAGCGTCTACCGCCAGAACAGTGACAGCCTGGAGCAAGGTGTTGGTTTGGGCATCGTGGTTTTCATCGCCCAAGACCGTTACCAAAACGTCGACGTAGTTGCCGGGGTTAAGGAAACCAGAGACGGCAGATCCGCCGAGTATGTTGATGGAGATGGCCCGCATTCCTCGAGGGATGATGGCGTTGAGGCCGATACCCGCTTCGGGGTCGGCTAGCCGCTCCTCTCGAATGAACTCATCCAACAGGATGCGCTCGCGTGGCACGCGTCCAATGGCTTCGGTTTTCTCGCGGAGCACGGCGTTTGGCACGTAGTCGGGAGGAAGCTCCTTCAGGATAAGGTCTTCGTCGGTAATGGTACGACCTTGGGGAAGGGACTTGGCAGCCACCATGACCTGTGCGGTCTCTTCCTTTCGAGTGACGTCGGTCAGCTCTTGGCTATAGGACTGGACGACCCCATAGATTAATCCAGCTGCTATTCCTGCAGCGATGAAAGACACAGCGAGAAAGGCAAACGCGCGTAGGCGACCACCGGTCTGACGACGAGCCATTGAAACTCCCTGTGGCGTCACAACTCGGAGTTGTGATGCCTGAGACACGTTTAGCAGGATTTGGATATAATTTCAGCCGCGGAATGGAGAACACTACCCGAAAGCGCCGCTATCGGAGGCGGCGATCTTGTCGAAATAAGGCTGTGGGTTGCGCTTGTTCTGCGTGGGAGCAGAAATTGAACAAAAAAAAACCGCCATCCAAATAGATGACGGTCCCTTAAGTCAGATTACCCCAATTCGTCGGAAACGGCAGTGAAGGTCGAGGTGAGAGAGGACCCCAAGATGGTCAAAGCGGTGATGATGACGACGGAGACGAGGGATGCAATCAGGCCGTACTCAATTGCAGTTGCGCCAGCTTCGTCGTTGATGAATCGTTGGATCATATTGAACTCCTATCGGGATGTGTCAGTTGGTGGGAACGCGCACAGGCTGCACGCAACCCGCCCAGTCAGTGTTGATCGCTGGACGCTTCCGCGCAATCATTTTCGTAAGGAAAAGTTTTTATATACCTACGACTCCAGTTCAAAACTCGGAAATAGAGGAAAAATTTATCTTCGATAATTTTTACTCTCGTGGTTCATGGTGTATCGGACACGGCGGATATGTCGCAACCGTCCACTTTTAGTTGGATGCGACCGCCGAGAATATTCCAAACCGACAGCGCGACGAGTGGCGCGCGCCAGCCCAGACGCTCTTCCACGTCGGCTAGTGAGCTGGGTCGCTGAATCACCAGGTCGGAGAGGGTCTCGTCTGGGACGAGGAGCTGGCGTCCGAAGCCGAGGTCTTCGGCGAGCCAGTCACAGGCGGCCACCGCCACCGCCAGCACTCGGCTGTTGGGAGTGCGTCTTCCAGCGACCTTGGGCCACGCCCATTCGGGACGCTCGGCGCCGCGCTGGATGGTGTCAACGATTGCCTGACCGTGCTTCTTGATCAGAGATCGCGGAAACCGGCGGTTGTTGTATAGGGACTGAATGGTCCTGGGGCGATTCCGGGCGAGCCCAAACATCAAGCCATCGCTTAGGACCATACGAGGGGGTTGGTCCAAGGTTCGGCCGACGTCTTCACGCCACTCGGCCAGGGCCTGCATAGTGGAGAGTCCAGGGCCGTCGAGTACTCCCACAGCGCCCATTCGGCGCCACGAGGAGGTGTCGCCCTCTTGGGCAATGGCCTTGCTGCGTGCTTCTTCGAAGGCGAGCTGGGCCAGCTCGCGGCGCCCAGTTTCGCGGAGCTTCTCGTCGAGCACGTCCCAGAGCTCGACGAGCTGTTCGACGTCTTCTGCCGCGTAGCGAATCTGCTTGTCGGTAAGGGGACGACGGCTCCAGTCGGAGAGGGTGGCGTCTTTGCAGATGCTGACGCCGAGCCAGCGTGGCATCAGGCGCACGAAGGCCGCGGGGTAGTCCGAGTCGAGGAGGCCGGCCGCGAGCTGTGTGTCGTAGATGACGTCGGGCAGAGCTCCAAGTGCGAGGTTCAGTAGGACGAGGTCTTGACTGCCGGCGTGAACGACCCAGGGCGTCTCCCGAAGCGCTTCGGCGATTCCGCGGATGAGGTCGGGCTCAAGGGCGTCGAACAGCCAGGTGTTTCCACCGGGGATCTGCACCTGCACTAAATAAAGGAGGGGGAGATAGCGGCGCTCGGCATGGAACTCGGTGTCAACGGCGACCCGTTTGGCTTTGCGAATCTCGTCTATCGCTTGTGGCAGGTCGGCAATAGTTGCCAGCTTATGCGTCATGAAAGGAGCCTATGGTTCAGAGGGCCGGTCAATGGGCCGAACGCAGTAACCCGCCGCTAGTGCCCCGGAGAGACCAAGAAAGATAGCGCCTGCCAATTGCAGTTCGGGCAGCTGGGTCGTACCGGATTGATCTGGGTACGCAGAGCTAGGTACCGCATATATTGGGCGCGCTGGAACGCTGCAGAGACTGCGTGCACCAGACTCGCTTACGCGCGCCACACCCCCTTGGGATGCTGGGCCAGGACGAGGACGGCCGTGGGTCATGGTGGGTTCGGAAAACATCATGCCGCTGACGGCGAACGGGTGGTCGCCCGCGATGGCCTGGGCGCGTCGGTTTACGAGGAACGATGTGAGCTAGCGCGTTATCCGCGCAGGTCTTGGCGAGAAGTCATTGAGGAGTTCAGAGAGGAAGGATTCGAACTCATCGCGATTCTTAGGTCGTTCGAAATTGGGAAGGGCGACCGCGATTTTCACGTCCACGCCGCCTGACACCACCACGATTGGCTCGTAGCTTGCTCGGCCATCTCGGTGTTCCCCGAGTCCACGAACAGCTGGTACTGGGCGGCCTCTAGCAGTGCACGGTCGCTTTCACTGTCGCCTGCCGCAAATGTGGGTTGGGCTGCGTGGTTGCGAAGAAGCTGCAGCTTGCCCTCTCGAGATTGAATGGGCGATTGGATGGGGCCGCAGAGCCGCCCGGACGCGTGAACGGTGGGCTGCATTCCCAGGACGCGATCGGGGGGCAGTCCGTAGTGCGGGGCTAAGGTGCGGACGACGTCGATAGGGGAGGCGGTGACGACCCACACCTCCCATCCCCGCTGGAACATTGCCAGGTAGAGGGCGTGGATTTCTGGTGACCAGGCCAGGCGACCAGAGATTAGGGCGCGGGCGAAGACCTCTTGGGTCCATGCACCCACCTGTTCGGGTGTCTTTCCCTCTACGAGTGTGAGCGCGAGCTGGGCGTAGGCGCCACGGCGATCGGATTCGCATTGGGCCAGATAGGGCGGCCACACATCTCGACCCGTGGTTCGTGCGACGTCAGAGAGCAGCTCGTGACTGATGTCGCCCTTGATGCAGGTGTCGTCCCAGTCGAACACCGCGACGGCACCAGGAGGCGTGGCGTCGAGCATCTTACAGAGGCCAGCGTGGACATCGGGCGCCCAGCGGAGCAGTTCGAGTGTGCTCATCCGGTGATGCCTCGGATGCTGTGGTCGATCTGTTCGACTTGCCGTTGAATGGTGTCGTGTTCGTCCTGTAATGCGCCGGTGGCATCGGTGAGTTTGGCGCTCACGTGTTGAAGAGCGTCAAGGGCTGAACGCAGCGGCGCGAGGTTGGGGCATTTCACGGCACGCCGGGGTGCCGGAGCGACCTCGGGGAGGTGGTGTTCGAGCCCGGTTCCTTTCAGGAGTTTGGAAATCGTGGCGGTCAGCGTAAACAGTCGACTGTGGGCTCGGGCCGCTGGCACCCCATTTGGCTTGGGGTTGTCCAGTTCATATTCGATCTTCTGTAGCTGCAACGGCAGGATGTTGGACAGCGGTGCCATCCGTTGAATCTGGGTGGCGATGGGGGTGATGCTGGCGATGGCTAGCCGCCGTTCCTGGTGACGCGCCAGTAGCTGTTCCCGCGCTGCGCTGTTCTTGGGTTCGAGTAAGGCGCGGTTCTGCGCGTGGATGAGCTTGTTGAGAGACTCATGGAGAGCGGCGTGATTCGCGGATAGTCCACGGAGAACCTCTCGTGCAGCCAAGAGCGCGGTGAGGATGGGATGGGCGGGAATGTCGTTGAGTGTGGGCCACTCTTGGCCAATTTCAATCAAAAAGGCAGGGCCGGGGTGAGCGGAGGCCTCTATCGTCAGCTTATGGCCATCGAGGATGCGCTCTGCTTGGAGCACGCCTTCGAGTCGTTGAAGGTGCCTTGGCGCGTTGGCAAATCGGTCTAGGTCAGAGCGTAGCGCAGCGATCTCATCGGCGTGGGGCAGTCTCAAAGTTCCTCCGGGCGCCTACGGTAGCGCGGTAGACTCAAACTGTGTGGTGAGTGTGCGCTTCAAGATTTTACCCATGGTGTTTCGAGGTAGTTCATCGACTTGAAAGATGCTTCGCGGCACTTTGTATGCGGCGAGTCGTTTTTTCGCCGATAGTCGAAGCAGGGTTGGGTCGATGGGCTGATGAGAGACGATCGCGGCGCACACGCGTTCGCCGAGATCGGGGTCGGGGATGCCAAAGACCGCTACGTCTTGAACGCCAGGTTGTTCAGCGAGTACCGATTCAACCTCTGCGGGATAGACGTTGAAGCCACCGGTGATCATCATCTCGCTGGCGCGTCCGACGAGATGAAACCAACCATCCGTGTCGCGATAGCCCAGGTCGCCGGTTCGCATCCATCCGTCGACCAATGCGTCGTTGGTAGCCTCTGGCCGGTTTAGGTAGCCCGCGAACACCGAAGGACCTGAGATCTCGACCTCACCGGTATCGTTGGGTGGCAGTGGCTGACGGGAGGCTCGGTCGACGACGCGGGCGCTTACCCCGGGAAGTGGAATGCCGACCGACCCTGGTTTTCGATGACCGTTGAGGGGGTTGGATAGTACAATCCCGATCTCGGTCATGCCGTAACGCTCGACCACTTCGTGGCCCGTCGCTTCCTTGAATCCGCGGTGAACGGTGCCGGGGAGCGGCGCGGACCCGCTGGTGAACAGGCGCACCGAGGACAAGTCTGCCTGGTCTAGGGGCGTCTTGAGCAGCCGATGGTAGTGTGTCGGCACGCCCATACAGACGGTAATTTTGTGGGTTGAGATTGCTTTTAGGGCGTCCTCTGCGTCGAATCGATCGAGCCAGATGGCGGTCGCGCCGGCGTAGAGCGCGCCGTGTTGGGCCACGAATAGGCCGTGGACGTGGTAGAGCGGAAGCGTATGGAGCAGGATGTCATTTGCGCTCCAACGCCAGGCTTGGTGGAGCGATTGAACCATCGCCTGAATGTTACCCTGCCGGATAAGGGCGCCCTTGGCCCGACCGGTTGTGCCCGAGGTGTAGCAGAGCACGCCGACGGTGTCGGCGGAGATTGACTGGAAGTCGGTGAATTGAGCGCTGCAGTCGAGTTCGCGTCTTGCCGTTTCAGGGGTGACGCAGGGGATGGGCAGGTTCTGACTGATTGTCGTGGGCAGGATCGCGAGTGTGGCTTTTGCGTCAGAGAGCAGCGCGTGGACTTCGCCAGCGGTGTACCGATCGTTGAGTGGAAGGGTAATCGCACCCAACGCGAGCAGGGCCAGGTGAAGATCGAGAAAGGCCAGCCCCTTGGGCATCTGCAGCGCGACCACATCGCCCGGCTGAATCTCGTGGGCGCGCAGCCACCCGGCCGCTCGTCGGATACTGCGGGACAACCCACCATACGTGACCCGTGTGGCTCCGTGAACAACGGCCAAATGGTCGGGCTGCTTCCAGCGTTCCATCAAACGTAGCGTCAGGGACACGTCACCTCCGAAACCGACTTCATGCGAACCGGTGTTTGATCCGATAAGGCGGGAGTGAGCCCTGTGCTTGTCAGGATTGTCAAGCGGGTTGCCCAGCGCGGAGGAACTTGCACCTGGACCTACCGGATCGATACGAAATCGACGCCGACCCGATCCTCGGAGAGGGTGGGATGGGTCGTGTTTTTCGCGTGCGCGACTCTATTCTGGACCTCCCCGTCGCCCTAAAGGTGGTACGGCCCGATCTGGCTGCTGACCCTCGATTTCGGAAGCTCTTCGACCTCGAAGTGAAGATTAGTGCGCGCTTCACCCACCCCCACATTGTTCCACTGCATGATCACGGTAGCACCCCAGACGGGACACCGTATTTGGGATTGGCCTACGCCGACGCGGGTAGTTTTGCTCAATTCAGGGAGCAGCCACCGGATTGGTCTACGCTGTGTCGGCTGACGCTCGAGGTGCTCGAGGCGTTGGCCCATCTCCACGCGCGGGACGTACTTCACCGCGATCTCAAGCCCGAGAACGTGCTCCTGCATACGGCAGAGGATGGGCAAGTACACGTCTGGCTCGCCGACCTCGGCCTTGCAAACGCAGCGCACGATCTCGCCAAGAAGAAAGGCCGCACCGAAGGCACCCCTGGTTTCATGGCACCCGAGCAGCATTTGGGGCGTCCCCGGGAGTACGGCCCGTGGACCGATCTGTACGCCCTCGGGGTGATGCTCTGGGAGATCACCACAGGCGAGCGTCCTTTCGCCGACCACCAAACATCCCTCGACGTGCCCCTGCCACCCTTTGTTCTGCGCCATGGTGTTCAGGTGCCCATTGAGTTTCCGGTGGTGCTGACGAATCTCTTGTCTGCCGAGCCGCTGGCCCGGTACGACCTCGCGGCCGACCTTTCGGTCGAGATCCGTGCCCTCGGCATAGCGATGCTCAATAGCGATGATACCGCCCAAACTGCGCGGGACCCTTCACAGAGCAGAACGGTGGCCCGCAGCGCGGGCAGCGTCACCTCTGATTTCGAGATTCTCGGTCCCAATGACGCGGTTCGCGACACCAGCACGTTGTTCCAGCTCACGGCGTCCGACTTGGCCAAAGAGGGCTCCGGTTCCATGGTTCCGGCTTGGAATCGACCACTGCCCGGTCCGCTACCCGAAGTACTCCCGCCCGAGTCGGGGCTGGGGGCCATCGCTCGAGCTTCGCTGCCGCTGTTCGCGCTTCGAGAGCTGCCCATGGTCGCCCGAGACGACCTGCGGCAAGCGCTGTGGGATGTCGCTCGTGACGTGTCCAAGAACCGTCGCCCGCAGGTGGTTTTTGTCATTGGCGAGGCAGGGTCGGGCCGGACCCGTTTGGTGGAGAGCGTGGCGTTGGCGCTGGAAGAGGGTGGATGGTCCGAGCCCGTACGCCTATCGTGGGCGCGGCCCAGCAGCGCAGACGACGGATATACAGGAGCGGCTCGCGCATTGCTGCGCCCATGGAAAGAGAGTCGCGCTTCGCTGTCCGCGCGGCTACGCCGAGTTCTTGCGAGAGAACGTGGTTTTTACGGACCATCTATTCAAGAAGAAGCTGCGCTACTTACCCGTTGGTGCGGTTTGCTGGCAGAGGGCGAAGAGCCGGTCGCCACGGGCTTGGGACTTCGCGAAATCTACCGCCATCTCGACGCGCGCAGCTGGCGAGGGTTGTCTACGCTAGTCCTCGATGACGCCATGTGGGCCGTCGAAGAGGGAGACGGTTTAGCCATCCCCGAGACGATGCTGGGCGTGAACGACGATGACGAGTCCGAACGCGCCACCTTGGTTCTGGTCACGCTTCGTTCCGAGGATTTAGCGGCTGACATCGAGTTGCGAGAGCGGGTGGAGGGCATGGTGGCCATGGGAGCACACCGCCTCGATCTACCCCGGCTCGACCTCGCTGGAACGCGAGCGCTGCTCCTAGAGTCGTTGAGCCTTGAGAGCGAATTGGCCGAGAAGGTGGCTCGGCGCTGTGAGGGAAACCCGCTTTTTGCGAGGCAAATTCTACTCGAGTGGGCCAGCAAGGGCTGGCTGGTCGACATCGGAAACCTCACCTTTGGCCTGGATGGTGGCGTAGACGCCGAGGCGGTCATGCCCGCCGACACTTCGGCGCTCTTCCAAGAACGGGTGGCCCGTCTGGCCGAGGTCTCTGGTAACCCCCGTCGATTTCAAGATGCGATTGCAATGGCCGCGTTACTCGGGCGGTCGGCCCCACGTTCAATGGTCGAGGGACTGCTGGGAACCGAGCTCGAGGCTTTTGGGCGCGGCTGTGGTCTGTGGGTAGAACGAGATGAGGCGCTTCACTTTGACAGCGGCCTGCTGCACGACTGCATGTTGGCTGAGGCTCGTGGTCGAGACGACCATCGGTTCCTGCATCGTCGACTTGGGCGGAGCCTGGCGCGATACGGTGAGACCAGCGGGGACGCAGTCGATTTGCAGGTCGGTCGGCACGCAAGTGTTGGTCTAGACTGGGCTTTTGCCGTTGAACATCTGTTGCGGGCGGCCAAGAAGGCCTGGACTCGAGGTCAAATTCGTCAGCTAGACGAAGCATCCGAGCTGGCGCTCAAGGACGTCCACAAGGGCGGCGAGATTGTCGGTGTCGAGCTGCCGTGGGCGGCCCTTTGGCGTGCGCGCTCCTATCAGGCAGGGGGAAACGCGGCGCTCGCGGCCGAGCACTATCAAGACGCCAAGATCGCATTCGAGAAAGAAGCGGAGCCTGAGGGCGTGTCTACGTGCTTGAGTGGACTCGGTTGGTCCGCGCTCGAACTCGGAGATATCGTTCAGGCCGAGACCCACTACGGTCAGGCGATGGCCCTGGCTCGCGCCGAGAAACTTGGAGGCGCTGAGGCGGCTGCCATCGCCGGAAAGGCTTGGGTAGAGCAGCAAAAGAGGAACTTCGAAGGCGCGGACATTCTGTTTACCCGGGCCCAGAATCGCATGGAGCGCTTAGACGACCAGAAGGGTTGCGCGCGGGCCATGTTGGGGCAGGCATTTGTGTCTCGTCGAACCGGCGCCTTGGTCGATGCCGACGAACTCTACGAAGAAGCTGGAGAGGCGTTCCGGGAGGCAGAGGACCCCTCTGGTGAGGCTCGCGCACTCCTGGGACGAGGGGTGGTGTGTCGGGTGCGGGGCGACGTCGAAGCTGCCACCGGTATGCTTCGAGATGCTGCGAACATGGCTGAAGAGATCGGCGCCATGCATCTGCTTCGCGAGGTTCGCCTTGCACAAGCCGATTTGTACCGCTCCCAAGGCGATCTCGACCGGGCGAGCCGGATCTATCAGGAGCACGTCATCTGGGCCACTCGTCAAGGGGTGTTCGAGTCACTGATCTTGGCGCAACTGAATCTTGCGCTGGTTGGAATCGAGCGGAAGGACCATCGGGCCGCGTATGCTCAGACCAAAGCGGCGGCTGAATACCTGAATCGCGTGCCTGGTCATTGGCTATGGGCGACGTATCGACTCGTGGTGGCCACCATACTCGCCGAGCGACACGAGCTGAGTTCCACGTGGGAGTGGCTGTGGTCGGCCAGCGAGATGGGAATCGGCGATACCGTCGAGCGGGATACCGCATGGTGTTTGGAGCGCATTTGCATGGTGGCCGCCGAAAAGAACTGGTCCCAAGTCCGACGCCTGGCATCCAAGCTGTGGGGAGGCCAGCTTGAACGCCTGGGCCAAGCCGAACGCGCTAAAGAGATTCTCGCCGAGTACGCCTCAAGGAACTAATGCGCTCAACACTCCTGTTCGGAGCCAGCCTTGTGCTGGTTTCGTGCTCCGGTCCGCCTACCGAGAAGCCCCCTAGCGTGACCTTTGTTCGCGGAGGCCTTGTGGTTTCGGGGGACGCGGAGGGCGGTCAAGCGATCGGCGATCAGCGACGATTCGTGGCCCGGGAATGGATCGCTGGCGAAGCGGTGTCGCTGAACGGCGTAGATGCGATTGCGCCGTTGGTTCCGTCCTGTGTGCCCTTCTTCGATGTACCTCTGGGCGATGTGGACAGCTGGATCGCCCTGGGTGGCGCTACCCCAGATACCGCGCTGGCCTTCTCTCCAGATGGTAAAATGCTGGCCATTGGCACGTGGCTTGGCGATCTGATCGTAGTAGATGGTTTTACTGGTCGGGAGCTGGGCCGGAAGCACCTGGCCGAGTCGCTGGTGAAGCAGCTGGTGTGGTCCGAGGACGGCAGCGTGCTGTACGCCGCCGAACAGTCCCCGGATGCCTGGTTGTACGCGCTGGACGTTCCGAATTTGGCCGTGCGCGCCAAGCTTAGGCTCGCGGACCAGGTGCGCTCGTCGCCTGCACCTTCGGGCGACGACCTGTACGGCCTATACACGCTTCCCGCGGCGTACGCCCTTGAGCGTTTACCCGGTGAAGAGTTGCTGGTCGTTGCCACGCATGGCTGGAACGATACCGACGGGGAGCGGGTGAATCGAACCCGGGTGATGCGGCTATCTCCGGCGCTCGAGATCCTGGTGTCTTGGCCTGCAAATGAGGCGGCTGACGCGGTGATCTTGGGGGCGGCGGTGTCGGAGCATGGGTTGGCTGTGGCACCCAGTCGTTCGGCCACCACCGCTACGTTGCAGACGCTGCCATTAGACGGAGTTCAGGTGCTCTCCCTTCCCGATCTTCAGCCGATCTCACAGGTGGTGATTCCGCCGCTTGCTCCCTGGTTCAAACGCTCCTTCGTCTGGAACGGCCTAGACTTTGACGCCGACGGACGAGTGATCGCCGGGCTCGGAGATGGCCGGGTCGTACGGCAAAACGGAGCGGAACTACGGATTCATCCGCTGTCATCCCCGGTCGATTTTGGCGGCGTGGCTGTTGTGGCTTCCATCGGCGATCTGGCGTGGCACGATGAGCACCTTTGGGTGTCTACGTCGGGCAGCAACATTCCCTGGGGCACCGCCGATCCCAATCTGCGTCCGCCACAGCCGCACCCCAACGAGAACGCGCTGTTCGAGCTGTCCTGGCAGGACGACGAGGTCTCGGTGGTGTGGGCGTGGCGTGGCCCACAACAGCTGGCGGGCTTCGCTTTGGGGGCGGATGGCCACACGTTGGTGATGGGCGCCGGTCCCCGCACCACCGACACGCGCGAAGACCTGTTTGGTGCGATGACCGTCGATCTGCGACAGCCGCCAACGGAACGGACCCTGACTTGGTGTCCCACGCAGGGGCCGGTGTTTTTTCGCCAAGAGATGGCCGCTGACGGTCGGTTTGCTGTGGCGGAGGTGCCGTTCAAGCGCGGGGAGTCCGTGGTCGGTGCCTATCGCGTGACCGTTTTCCGGTGAGGTGGTTCTGCTGGCTATGGCTCTGGATGGCCTGCGCGCCGAGTCCGCCTGAGGTTCAGTTTCAGAGCGAACAGGGCGGTCTCACGGTGTCGTCCGATGCGTGGGTGGGGCAGGTGTCGGTCTTCGACGAGGGCGGACGTCCACTCGCCCGGCTAACCGCACCACCGGGTGCCCAACAGCTCTATGTGCCGCTTCCTGCGGTTCCTGGAAGTCGGGTACGGGTGCGGGTGGATGGCGTAGACCAGTGGTGGGCGGTGCCCATCGTGGGTCCGGTCGACGTGTCCATCGAGGCACCTATGGGTCAGGGAAGGGCGGCGCCTCCCGACGGCGGCGAGCTGCAGATCACCCGGGTGGGCCAGGGCGATATGGACGTAGCGATGGTGTTTACCGCCCGCGCGCCCACGCAAATCCAGGTTCGCTGGAACGACGAGGTACACGACGTCAGGCTTACAGCGACCGGCGACCGCCAGGTGTTGGTGTGGGCGTTGTCGGACCAGCCCGTTCACGTCGATGTCAGGGGGCCCGGAACTCAAATCGCCTTTGTTCTTCGGCCGGTGCAACAGTCTCTCGAGGAAGCCCGTGCTGACCTTCAATTGGTGCGCGTCGATCTGCCTACGGATGCTGCAGGTGAGCGCGATTTGGCGCGGCCGGAGCACCGGATTGTGTTGCCCGCGGGCTGGTGGCGGTCCATTTTACGCCGTTCTGGCCTTGGTTACCGACCTCGAGACGACCAGGCCCCCTGGTCTTGGCGAACGGTGGTGCTTGCGAACCAAGGGCCCGCTGATCAGAATTTGATGGTCCGCATCTCGGTGGTGGACGAGGCTGGCGATGTTGCGTCCGCCTTTCGAACCCGCATGCGGGGTGTGGGAGAAGATGAGGTTCGCGCTCTGGTTCGCGTTCCCCGCGGACAGCAAGTGTCGGTGGCGATGCCGCTGTTTATCGATGGAGCGGGCGTTCCGAACACGACGAGGTACTTCCAGCGGGTGGCTGTGTACAGCTTAGGACTGGACGAGCCACTGCACCTTATCGAGCTACCCCTGGACGTGCAGCGGGGCAGTTCCTGGGCCAGCGCAGGGATGTTGGTGGCGTTAGCGGCGAGCGCCCTCGGGTGGGCGCTTTTGCTGCTGCGGACCCGTTCCTGGACGCGAGAGATCCGCACCACCGACCTGGTCGCCATCGCGTTGTTTGGCAGCGTCAGTTTCGTGTTGGGAACCGCGCTGCAGGTGGTGGGTCTTGGTTTCTCGGCGCTCCTCGGCCCGTTCAGTCCGCTCGTGATTGGTCTCGCCGACGATACCCTGCGCGCCTGCCTGCTCGGCACCTTGGTGATTCTGGTTCCCCAACGCGGCGTGCTCGCCTTGGCTACCACCGTGGGATTTCTCATGCGGGGCCTCACCCTCGGCAGTTTCCACCCTGTGGACTTACTCTACTTGGGCAGCGCTGTGTTCTGGCTCGAAGGCTGGGCGGCGATGGCGGGATTGACCGGTAAGAGGTCTTGGCGCGACCAAAGCGTCACCCGGCTTTGGGTCAGACTGAGCGTGGGGCTTGGCGGTGCCAACCTCTGTGCGATGGCCTCGGGGCTGGTGATCTCGGTGGTGTTTTACCGCCTTTACTTTGCCGACTGGTACGTGGCGCTAATCCTGGCGTTGCCTGGCTTCGCTTATGTCAGCATCGGCTGCATATTGGCCGTGGGTTTTGCCCGTGGACTTCGGCGGGTCGAGCTGTGATGTTGACGCTTCAAGAGGCAGGCTACCAATATGCGTCTGCTGCGACGAACGCGCTGGCAGGCGTTGACTTGGCGATCGCTGCGGGAGCGCGGGTGCTGGTGGCGGGCCCTTCAGGCGGCGGTAAATCCACGCTCCTCGGTCTTGCCAGTGGTCAGCTGGCTCGGCACGGTCAGGGACAGGTGTTCGGGACGATTCAGGTCGGCGGGGAAGATCCCGGCGGGCTGACGCCGGCAGAGCGGGCGGCGAAGCTTGGTTGGGTGGGGCAGCGTCCCGCGGATCAGTTGTTCGCCGGCTCTGTGGCCGACGAGGTCGGCTTCGGTCCCAGCTCACTGGGGTGGGACGCCGAAACCATCACGTCCCGAACCACTGAGATGCTGGCGCTGACCGGCCTACGGGTGACCGCAGACCGCGACCCTATGGCGCTCTCCGGTGGGCAACAACAGCGTCTGGCGGTCGCCGGCGCCTTGGCGAGTGGCTGTGGACTGTTGCTGCTCGATGAACCCCTGGCCCGCCTGGATCCCCCTGGAGCCGCGCAGCTCCTAGCGGTGCTCGCCGAGGCGGCGCAGACCGGTGTGGCGGTGGTGATGGTCGAACATCGACTGCACCGCTGTCTGCCCTGGTGCGATTGGGTGGTGGTGGTCGCCCATGGAGAGGTTCAGTGGCAGGGGCTCCCTGGCGAGATTCCGGACGGTATGGCTAGGATCCTCGGTTTGGACCGTCCTGAAGTTCAGCGGTGGCCCGGTTCTAACCAGGTAGTTTTGGCCCATCGGTCGAAGGGCGTCCAGTACGGAGAGCGGTCAGCCCTGGCACCCCTCGATGTGGTGCTTCATCGTGGTGAGCTGCTCTCTTTGGTCGGTCCGAATGGCGCAGGTAAGTCCACGCTGCTCGGCGCGATCTCTGGACGGTTGGAGGGGGTGCCTGGACGGGATGTCATCGAGGTCCCGCAAGACCCGGATCTGATGTTGATCAGCGCGACCGTGGCTGAAGAGCTTGCGCTGGGGCCCGAGGAGCGTGGCGTGCCGCCTGTCGAGGTGGCGAAGCGGGTCGTTGACGTCGCCGACGCGTTGGGGCTCCGGTCATTGCTGGAACGCCCCCCGCAAGGACTCTCTGGCGGCGAACGCTTGCGGGTGGCTGTAGGTGCGGCGCTCACCTGTAGGCCGTCGGTGTTGCTGCTGGACGAACCCACTGCCGGCCAAGATCCGGGTGCGGTCGCGGCGCTACTCGATGCGCTTCGGCGAATCGTCCCCGACGCCGCGGTGGTGATGGCCACACACGATCTCGACTTGGCGAGGTCTGCGTCTACTCGGGTGATGTTGATTCGGGGCGGAGAGGTTGTGGCCTCGGGAGCGGCCAATGAGGTGGAGGTCGACGTTCGACCAGACAACCAGCTGGAACCATCCCTCAAGCGGTCAGAGGGTGGACTCGACCCCCGTATCCGTCTAATTCTGCTGGGATGCGTTGGCGCGCTGGCCGTCCTGCTCGATCGGCCTTTGGCGTTGGCGTTGTTGGCGGGGCTGTCGGCGGCGATGCTTCTGTCGGTCGGCCTGACCCCCATCTGGCGGCGGCGTGCGCTGGCGCTCACGATGGGTGTCGTCTGGTCGACTACGCTTTCCCAAGGCCTGTTTTACGGTGACGTACCTCGGGTGGCCTTGATCGAGCTGGGGCCGATTGTGATCTGGCGGGAGGGGATCACCCACGGCTTGGTCCAGTCGCTGCGGATGCTTGCTCCTGCCTATTCGGGTGTCGCGTTGGCCCTCAGCACGCCGCCGGATCGTCTACTGGGCGCGCTGACCGCCATTCGCGTACCGTGGTCGGTGGGCTTTCTGGCGGCGACAGCGCTTAGGTTTGTTCCGTTGGTCGGTCAGGAAGTGCAGGTGGTTCGTTCGGCCTGGCGGCAGCGGGGCCGTGCAGTCTGGCGACGGCCGCCGTGGCAGTGGTTAGCTCTCGAGGCTCGCATGTTACAGCCCGTGGTGGCTCGAACCCTTCGACGAGGGCGGCACTTGGCGGCCTCGCTGGATGCGCGCGGCTTTGATCCCGATCGCGTTCGAACTTCGAAGTACACTCAAGCGCCCCCTTTCTCACAGGTGTCTGTGGCCTGCCTTTCGGTGCTGATGGTTGTCGCGGTGGGGTTCGTAGAGCTGTTGTATTGGGCCTACCTTGCCGAGGTTCTCTACATTCCCGCGCTTCGGCCCCTGTACGGCTGGGTGCGTTTCTGGCTATGAGCCCTCGTGTTCTTCTGGCTAACCCTGTGTCGTGCGGCGATGGCTGCACCGGATTCTGATTCGGTGGCGGTCGAGGTCGAGGTGCGAGCGCCGGACGAGACGGTGCAGATGACCACCGCTGCGGTCACGGTTGTGGCGGTGGATGATCGGGTTCCGCCGTCTTCCGACCTGTCGACACTGGTAAGCCGAACTGCGGGAACGTCTGTGAGACGTCTGGGCGGCGTGGGCGCTTGGACCACCCTCTCCATTCGCGGCTCTTCCGCCCGGCAGGTGGACGTGTTCATCGACGGTGTTCCGCTGAACCCAGACGGTCTGATCACCGTGAATCTGGCCGAGCTGCCACTGCGGACGTTCGAACGTGTGGAGATCTACCGTGGATTTACGCCGGTGTGGTTGGGATCTTCGGCGATTGGCGGTGCGATCAATCTGGTGAGTGCGGAGCGGCCCAAGGGGCAGGCGGCGTTGTCGGCGGGGTCGTTGACCACTTCACGGGCGAGCGCGAGCGGTGCCTTGGACTTGGGGAACGGCCTGGCTTGGATGTCGGTAGAGGCGCTGGGAACCCGCGGCGACTTTAGTTTTTTCGACGACCGCGGAACGGCGTTCAACACGGGCGACGACGTCTGGCTCCAGCGGGCCAACAACGATCGGCGACAAGGGTCGGTACATGCCAGCTATCAGTCGGGGCCTTGGCGCGTACTTACCGCAGCTTCCTTCCGAGAAGAGGGTATTCCCGGTGTTCAATATGGGCCGTACTCCGGCGTTCGTTGGTCGACTGCCCGAGATCTCACCGTTGGATCGTGGCAGCACCAGGCGGGGGCTTGGTCCCATCGCGCCTCGGTGTGGGGCTTGCTTCGCCAAGAGTACCTGTCCGACCCTCTCGGCGAGGTTGCCCTGGTTGCGACTGGAGATCGCAGCCGGATGACGGCAGCTGGCGCCATCTACACCACCTCGTTCGCAGCCTCGCCGAGGGTGGTCTGGTCGCAGGCCGTCCACCTGGGAATCGCTGGCTGGCAGCAAGACCTCCAGGCCTCCAACGATCCAAGCCAGCAGCGGCTATCGGCCTCCACTACTGGCGGGCTCACCCTCCGCGACCCCGGCGAATTTTTCCAAGTGTCGCCGGTGGTCAAGGTGGGTAGAATTGCCGATCGCAGAGGTCGAGAACCCATGAATGCCGTGTCTCCCCGCATCTCAGTGCTGTGGGCCTTCTCTCGAACGTGGGCGCTCAGCGGCAACGCGGGCCTTTACTTGCGTCCCCCCGACCTCCTTGAACTTTATGGAAACCAGGGCGTGTTCGTCGGAAATTCAGTTTTGTCCGCCGAGCGTGGCCGACAGGGAGATGTGGGCGTCCGTGGCGTGGGGTCCAAACACGAACTGTCGGTAGTGGCCTTCGCAAACGACGTGTTCGACCAGATCGTCTGGCTGCAGAACGCCCAAGGACTGGCCAGACCCTCCAACTTGGCCCACGCCCGCACCTTGGGCACGGAGCTCGCCTCTGCATGGCGACCCGGGTCGTTCGACCTGAGGTTCACGGGCACCCGAAACTGGGCGGTCCAGATTGTCGACGACACCGCCGATCTACCGATCCCAGGTGTCCCGGAGTGGGAACTCCATACCGACGTTCGCTGGCAGCGCAAAAACCTCACTCTCGGGCATCGCGTCGACTACACCTTCGGCTCCTACCTCGATGCCCAAGGCTTCTTCGGCACACCTCCGCGCACCGTTCATGCCGTCTCCGCGGCACTCACCGATGGCGCACTCTGCCTCCAGTTCGAACTCCTCAACGCGCTGAATCAGATCGTCGAGTCCACCGATCGCGACCCACTTGTGGACGACGGCGTCCAGGTTGATCGGGCCGTCACTGATTTCTTTGGCTACCCCTTGCCCGGACGCACGGTACTGTTGCCCTTGAGGTACCAACCATGAGCTTGCTGCTCACGCTTCTCATCGGCTGCACCCCGCCGGACCACTCGCCACCCGAAGCGGACTGTGACGCTCAGGCTCCGTTGATCGCCTTAGCAACCACGGACTTCACCGTGGGCGCCCTGGCAGCCTACGATCTCACCGCAGGTTGCCTCTCCGATCAGATCGCCACCACCAGCGGCGACCCGGCGTTGGTGGCCGACGCCGACCGCTTGTTCCTCCTGAATCGACAGGGTGGCGACGTCATCCGCGAGCTCAACCCCAGCGATCTTACCGTGCCGCTCTGGGAAGTGGCCCTCGCCGATCTCGTCAACCCCCACGACCTCATCGTGGTCGACGACGAGCTGTGGGTCACCCAGTACGACCAGGCCGAGCTGGTCCGGCTCGACGGCGTCACCGGAGCCGAGGTGGGCGCGCTCGATCTCTCCGAGTACGCCGATGCCGACGGCATCCCAGAGATGGACGGCCTCATTCGGCATCAGGACAGGGGTATCCTTGCGTTACAGCGCTTCGATCAAGGCCTGGACTGGGAGCCTACGCCAGGGGGGCTCTTGGTCATCGAGCTCTCCGACGCCCAGGTGATGGTCGACCTAGACATCGGTCTGAGTCCTCGGGTGTTCGAGCGCCCATCCACGCCGGGTAGCATCGCCGTTCTTACCGGCACGTACGGTCAGGCTGACGGCGGGCTGTGGTTCATGGACGTGGACAGCGGCACCCTCGAATCGCAGATCACCGAGGAAGAGGCCGGCGTCGACTTCGGTCACTACGCCGAGATCAACGGCGTGGGCGTCCTCACCGCCACGCACTTCGATGCCCAGATCAGCCAAGCGTCGGCCTGGTGCTTCAGCGACGGGAACCTCACCCTCGCCACCGAGCAGGCCGTCTGGTTCACCGACGTGGTGGCCGGGCCCGACTACGCGTGGCTGTCGGTTCGCAGAGGCTGGGATGGTGTGGGCGCCGAGTGGGGACTGCAGGCCATAGCCGTGTCCTCGTGCAGCCTCCATGGCCCGTTAATTCCCACTACGCTCGAACCCTATAGTCTGGCCTTCTTTCCTTGAACTGGGTGCCACGAATGGGGTAGCACTGGACCATCGGAGGTTCCGTGCGCGCACTCGTCCTATTGTTTCTCTTTGGAGGCTGTACCAAGCTCCCTACCACCTGGAACGAGGTCGAAGACTTCCCCATTCTCGAAGACAAGGACCACGGCGCGCTTCCTCCCGTGCCCGATAATCTTCGGGTAATGACGTGGAATCTAAAGTTTGGTGGCGGACGCATCGATTTCTTCTTCGACGGCCATGGCGAGCGGGTGCACATGACCGAAAAGGAGGTCGAGGACAACCTCCAAGGAATCCTCGCGCTCATCGACGAGCAAGACCCCGACATTCTGATGGCCCAAGAGGTCGACGTGGCCAGCGCGCGCTCCGCTTACGTCGACATGGCCCAAGAGATCCTCGACCGCACGGACTTCAACTACGCGGCCTGGGTACCAGCCTGGCAGGTCGACTTCATCCCTCAAGACGGTCTGGGCCCGGTGAAGATGGGTCAGACGGTGTTCAGCAAGTGGCCCATCACCCGCAACACCCGGGCCGATCTGCCCCAATCTGAGGAGAGCTCGGCGGTGGTCAACTACTTCTGGTTGCACCGCTGCATTCAGATTGTCGAGATCGATCTAGAGGGTACACCGCTGGGAATCGTTAATAATCACCCGGCGGCCTACGCCCTCGACGGCACCAAGCAGAAACACCTCAAGCGCATCTTCGACGAGACCCAGAGGTTTGACGGTTTGGTCATCTCTGGCGGCGACTTCAACGTCATTCCACCGGGATCATTGATCACCGAGGACTTCGCCGACAGCGCTCCAGCCAACGTTCCGGGTGTGTCGGACGTGTTCTACACCGAAGACGAGATGGCGTCTCTGGAACCGTTCTACGAGGCCTACAACGCCGCCGTCCCCATCGACGACTACCAGGGGCTCGATGCAGCAGGGCAAGCCGAATACTTCTCGCACTCCATCTCGGGCGATGTGTTCTGGGTGGTCAAGCTCGACTACCTCTTCAGCCCGCAGACTTGGTTTGAAGCACACACGCTGCAGAAACCGGGTGACGGCAATCCACCCACCGCATCTGATCCCATGTCGCTCTCAGACCACGCCCCCGTGGTCGCCGTGCTGGAGCTGCCATGATCGCCTTATTGCTGGCGAGTCTCGCACTCGCGAACGATGAAATTACTCCGCTCCGTACAGGCTCCCACACGCCCTTTGTCATCGGTTCCGGTCACGCTGCCGCAGGCGTGCTCCGGCCCATCACGCTCGGTGTCGGTGAGCACACGGATCTACGCGCTAAGAACGGTATCCTCACGCTCTTCTCGCCCCATATCCAGGTGAAGCAGCAGCTCACTGGGGGCGATGGCATCGGCTTCGCGGTCCGTGGCGGTCTGGGGATTCCCATGGGAGGTCTCTTTTTACTCAATGGTGCCGGCTTCACCAGCTCCGACCCCACAGTGAAGACGGGCGGGGCGTTCACGGCGGATGCGGCGCTGCTCACGGGCTATCGTTCCGACGTGTTCGACATCGGGCTTTCGGTCGAGGGCCGCTTTGGTGTACGCGGTAGCAGCTGGACGCTTCAAGACCCGGGCATGTTCCTGCTCGACCCCGCCCTCGCGCCGCTCACCCACGGTCCGCAGATCCGTCCGCGACTCATCGTCGAGGTATTTCCAAAAATCGGCGAGCGTCCCTTGTTGGGCCTTACCGCGGACTGGATGACACAAATCGGCTCGGGTGGTCCTGACAGCTCACTTCGAATGCTGGCGTCTTACGCCATAAGTCGTCGGGTTGTGCTCGCGGCAGGCGAGGTTATTGCCACCGAAACACGCCCGGACGGCAACAAGACGTTTGCCAGTCCAATCGCGGATCTTCAACTTCGTTGGTGACGATGGCCGTGGCGGCAGGTAAGCGTAGAAGCTATCACGTTGGCACTCGTGGAGGAATACATGAATCGTATGCTCGTTACCGGTCTCTGCATGCTTGCCTTTGGCGCCTGTGGGCCGAAAGACACGCTCACTCTCAGTGGTACAGACATGTACGAACTGTTTCCGTTCGATGGGGATGTTCGCACCTGGGAGTTCATCAACCTCGACGAGGGCATCAGCTACAGCCTGGTGGCCAAGACCCGCGCCGAAGATCCCCTCGACGAGACCGCTGAATACCGAATTTACCACATCGATTACACCACCAAGTGCGTGCAGACGGATCCCAACTGCATCGAAGATGAGCTGATCCGTACCCTCGGGGTGTCCAGTGACGTCACGAATGGCGTCCTCATTCACAGCCTTGAAGTCGGTTCTTCGCTGATCAACTACGACCCGCCCCTGGTGCTGGCCGGCAAAGAGATGAAGGCTGGCGAGACCGTCGTCACCGACACCGACGGCCAAATCTGGACGGCCACCTTCGTGGGCTTCGAGGCCTGTCCTGTGCGCTTGAACGTCGACTGGCGCGAGTGTGTGCACATCACCCTGGAGGACGACGACGCCGACCCCATCACCAATGGCGATGTCACGGGTGACTACTGGGCCATTGTCGGTCAGAACATCATCGCACTGCAGCTCACCACCGACGTGAATCAGTGGCAGCTCTCCAAGATCGCCTGCGAGCCGCTCGATACCTGCCTGGGTGAGTGGTAGTACGCTGAGTGAGCTTCCTCGAGCATCGCTGCTTGAGGGCTTGGGTGCGCTAGGTTTCGACGCACAGCGAGCTGAGGTTGTCTACAAGGCCATCCGCGAGTGGTGGTACGCCGACGATCGACGGTGGTGCCGAGTGTCTATCCGCGCGCTGGTGCACGCCGGTGCGTTCGACGAGTTGGCCGACGCCTTTAGTCAGTCGCTGCCGTTTGGAACCGGTGGTCGACGCGGCCAGGTCGGTGTGGGTCCCAACCGCATCAACCCATTTACGGTGGCCCAGACGGCCCAGGGGCACGCGGTGTGGCTCTGTGCACAGTTCGCCGAGCCTCGTGCCGTCGTGTTGGCTTGGGACGTGCGGTCTTTTGGCGACCATAGGGGCGTGTACGCTGGTCAGCTGGGCGCGCTCTCCGACCTATGCAGCCGCGATCTGGCGATGATCGCCGCCGAGGTCTACGCGGCCCATAGAATCGCCGTACATGCGCTTCCGTCAGGTCACCTTGGCTGGATAAGTACACCGCTGTTGTCCTACGCGATTCGCGTTCTGGGGGCCCAGGGAGGTGTGAACATCAGCGCGTCGCACAACCCGCCCGACGACAATGGCGTGAAGGTCTACGCACACCATGGCGGTCAGCTGGTGCCGCCTCACGATGCCGACCTCCTTCGTGCCATGGAGACCGGTGGTGAAGTTCAGCGGCGCCCTGTGTCGGTGATACCGTTGCCCCAGGACCTCCAGCGGCGATGGATTGATCAGGTGGTGGGTGGGTCCAGGGCACCGGGTCTGTCGGTGCGGTACAGCGCCCTCCACGGGACCGGTGTGGTCGACTTGGCCCTAGAGGCCATGGGATGCGACGTGGAGCGCTACGGACCCCAGTCCCACCCGGACCCAATGTTCTCGACGGTGCCAGGGCGGGTGGCGAATCCAGAGCGGGCGGAGGTGTACGCCCACGGCCTGCAGGATTGTTCGGCAGATCTGTTTCTCTGCACCGACCCCGACGCCGACCGGCTGGGCGTGGCGGTGAACACGGCAGAGGGCTGGCAGATCCTGGACGGCCACAGTCTGGCGGCCCTCATTGTCGACGGCGCGCTGCAGGCACCCTCCGACGATGACCGAACCCCTCTGGTCATCCGCACCCGAGTTACCACCTCTCTGGTCGACCGGGTGGCCGAGGCGAATGGAGCGACCTGCATTGGCCACTTGCTGGTGGGCTTCAAGTACATCGGCGGTGTGTTGGCCGAGCTCGACAAGGGTCGTTGGCGCCACCTACAAGCCCCAGATGTTCGGTTTGTGGCCGGCGTTGAGGAGTCGTTGGGCGCCCTGTGTACCGACCAAGTTCGGGACAAGGACGCCGCCTCGGCTGCTGTGGCGGTCGCCATGACGGCGGGAATCGCTAAGGCACGTGGCCACAGCCTGGTCGACCGACTGGATGAGCTCTGGGTTCAGCATGGCTACATCCGAAATCAGACTGTTCGGATACGCCTGGCCGGCGTCTCTGGGCAGGCTAGGCTTACCGCGTATCTGGCCGCCGTTCGTGCGGAGCCCCCGAGCGTGGTGGCTGGTCGCGTCGTTCGGTCTTTCGCGGACCTCCAAGATCCTACCGGTGAATTCGGCCCGCATGTGTCCACCACCGACACCGCATCTCGGAACGTGCTGGAGCTGGCCCTAGACGGCGACGGTGATGATGGCGCTCAGGTCGTACTTCGTCCGTCGGGCACAGAGCCACTGCTGAAGATCTACATCGAGGTGCGCGGTGCCGTCGGCCTCGATGTCGTGGGGAGGGCAAGGGTGGACGCCGGTTTGGCCGAACTTGTGGCCTGGTTTACTCGGGCAGTCGGCTAAGGCGCGGCCCCGGTTCGATGGGCTCTAGGATACTGACCCCGAGCGTCTTCCAATTGCTGTACGTGGCGATGTGGTCGAGGTACCAGTTGAGGTCGTGGTCTCGCGTGCCTCCGCTGCCCATCTTGGTGGCGTGTCGAACTTTGGGGCCGTCTTCGGTGACGATCACGATGCCCACGTGGGTGACCCAAATGGGAACCCAGGGCCGGTCCTCGCGCACGGTGAGCAGGATACTGCCGGGGCGAATTTGGTTGACGACCTTTTTGGCTTCTTCGACAGTGAGCACGTCGAGGTGCATGGTGCCGAGGGGTAGCTCTTCGTCGGTGAGCTGGAACAGACTCCGTCGGCCCCAATTAGACCAGGTGCTGGCGGTGACTTCGCGCTCGAGGAGGACTGTGGGGCCGTAGTCCTTGGTGCTGTCTCGGAGCCAGCCGTCGGCGATGTTTCCGGGGATCCACTGGAGCTCCATGAAGTGACGTCGGGTTCCGTATCGTGGCGTTTGGTCGCCATATCGAAGAGCGTTGCGGACGGTGGCAGCGCCGGCGGGGTCGCCTGATAGGCTGAGGGCCATCACCTCTTCGACGTAGGTTAGGCAATCGAACGCGTCGTATCTGGCGAATGGGTCTGCGTCGTGGCCTTCACCTTCTCCGAGGGGGTCGGAGATGTAGGGGCGGCCCAGCAATGACTCGGATATCGCGGTGATACGCTCGGGTAGGGGGCGGTCGCGAACGGACGTGGCGCGCTCAAGGACGTCGGCGGGGATCTGTCCGATGCCCGCTTGAGAGGGCTTCGCCTGAGCGACTTCGGGGCCGTCGTCGTCGGCGATGCTGGGGTCGGCGGCCAGCGGGCTGGCCACGAACAGTAACCAGGCCAGATGCATCATGGCTGGACGCTAGAGGCCCATGCGATGGCGGTAGCCAGCGATGGACTCGTACATGTCGTCGAAGACCTGTTCGGGTAGGTCGTCAGCCGCGCTAGACAGCGCCCGTTCGATGACGTCGATGAGCGTTTGGTTCATCAGCTGTCGATGCTCGGTGGGCGGTCGCGCTTGGAGGTTGGTGATGACTTGTTCGGCCGGTAATGTGCCGTCGTTTGCGACTTGGAGGCCGTGAAATATTGAGGCGTACTTGGATGGACAGCCATCGACCAGGAGCTGGACGACTGCTCGACCGCGGCCGGAACCCTCCGCTTCGTCGAAGGCGTGCACGACCTTTGTCAGCTCGTCGTTAGCCACTTGAATTTTGGCGCGCGCTTCTGTGTTGGTGAGACGCGGAGCCGAAAAACGGGCGGTGGGGGTGTCGTCGGTGGGCGACGGAGGTGGTGGGGCAGGTGGTACTGGTGCTGGGACGGGTGTTTCGTCCATGTCGAACAGTTCCACCCTTTCCAGGTTGTGTGACTGGGTAGAGAACGCACCTTCGTCGCCCTCACCGCGATGGAAATCGTGGTCGGCAAAGAAATCGAGCTCGTCATCGTCGACCACGGCTGCGCT
>JAACDH010000269.1 GCA_009936995.1 Rhodobacterales bacterium | reverse complement strand
CGTTCGACGAGTCCGACGGACGGCGAACAGTCGCAGTCAACAAACTCGACCGGATGCTGGTGGATTCTCTCACCTTGAAAGCCGCTGCGACTGAGATGGGTCGGTTGCTGGTTCGGTCCCGTTCAGGAGATTGGCGTTTGGCGCCCAAATCGTGTCCGGTGACGGATTTTGGCGCACGTTGTGCTTTCTCGGGCGCTTGCCGTTTTAGAGGCCGTGCGCCCGTGAACGAAGAGCAGGCCCCATGAGTCATGTGCTGATCCGCGCAGCGGCAGGATGCGGCAAGACCACTAAACTCGCCTGTCAATACCTCAAGTTCATCGCCGATGGTGTACCCGTCGAGCGGGCCATCGCCATCACCTTCACCCGCCGCGCGGCAGCGGAGCTCATCGAACGCGTAACGTTGGCGCTCCGCGCCTGTCTTGAGGGCCCCGAAGCCGTGGCGGCTCAGCGGGCTCTAGGGGCCGCCTGGCCGGTGTATGCGGCGGTCGCACCAAAAGATGACGCCGTCGCTCGGCAAGCCCTCGCCGATCTGCCCGCGGCACCCATTGGCACCACCGACCACTTTGTGCACAGCTTCCTCACCGAGTTCGCGCTGTATGCTGCAGTGCCGCTGCCCTCTGGTGGCTCCGCATCCCTCGATGTCCCCATTAGAGCTTCGATATCTCTGCACGAGGCGCTCGAACGTGCCGCTCGGCGCATCCTGGACCCGCCCGAGGGACATGTCGACCCCGACGTCTCCCTCCTGCTTCGCTACTTTGGGCTTGACGAAATTCTCTCCTGGATGAGACAGATCGAGTCCTTTGACCACCTGCCCGCCGCCACCAGCACGCAGCTATTTGGCCTGCTCTCCCTCCGATTTGGCGCCGCCCTACAAGACCTACACCGCCACTGGCCCATCGACGAGCGCAGCAGCGCCAAGGCCTGGGCTGTGTTGCTCACCCAAAACACCCGGGACCGTGGTCATTGGGCGATACCCGTGGTCTCCGCCTGGTTCGCTGAAGGCGGACAGGTAGCCCAAACCCCCACTTGCCTGCCCTTCTGGCTGGAGGCCCTCGACACAGGTCGCCCGATCGGTCAGCAGGTCAAGAGCGCCCTGCGACGGGAAAAGGTCGATTTAGGGGCTGCGGTTTTGTCGCTCGCCGATCTCATCGGAACCGTGCGTCACCCCTACAATCGGCCCGAGTACCGCTTGGCGGCTGACAAAGTGCAAGAGGCCCGCGAGCGCATCCGTACCCGGGTTGTGGTGCAAGCACTCACGCAGGCCGCAGCCGCCGGAAACCTCGACCACCATGCACTGACAGAGGCCGCCATTCTCCTCTGCCGCAAAGCTCCCGCCGCCGTTCAGGGGCGGTTCGAGGCTCTATTAGTAGACGAAATTCAAGATGCCAATCCCGTGCAGTTGCGGTTGTACGAGGCCATCGCTCGTCTTCCTGGTCCGCGGGGAATTCACACGGTCTACGTCGGCGACGCGCGGCAGAGTATCTACGTATTCCGAGGTGCCGAGCCCACGGGTTTTGAAGGCCTCGTACGCGATGCAGAGGTTTCGGGAGCCGAGATCGTCGACCTGCAGACCAACCATCGGAGCCACAGCAGTTTGGTTTCGGCACAGCGGGCGTTGTTTGGTTCCCTGACCGGGCCTATGCGCGAAACCGGCCATCAACCATTGGCCGGGCTGACGGGCCTCCAGAGCAATGCTGCGCTGGACCACTTGGCGCTAGACCCGACGCTCCACGCCAACCCCAATCCAGTCTGGCTGGTGCTGCCTCTCGGCGGCGAAGAGGTCCCCTATTACGCGATTGATCTACGGGCGCTTCGAGCGTTCTGGGAGCGCATACAGGTGGCCTGGACCGAGCCGGACCACGAAAAGGACACCGCAGTCGTGCTCACCTCCAGTTGGCGGTCTGCGCACACCTGTTGCCAACTTCTGCGAACCTGGGCCGGGTCGGACCGCGCCGCTGTGGTGGCGGGCGGCGGGCGATGGATCGAAGGTCCCGTCGGTGACGATCTGCGCAACCTGCTTGGCGCGCTGCTCGACCCCACCCAAGACGTGTGCTGGCTGGGGGTCTGGAAACATCCCGCTGTGGGGTTGAGCGATGGTGCGCTGGCCCGAGTACGCGCAGGCGTTGGGTTGGCGGTGCCGGCGAGCGAACCCCTAGAGCGATTCTGTCGACTGGGCTACCTGCTGGACGTCGATGGACTGACCGCACCACATCTCGAAGAAGATCAAGATGCCTTCATGGCCGCCCGCGAACCGCTCCAGGCTGCCCGAGAAGCGCTCGGTCGACGCGACACCGCGCAGGTCCTCGATACGCTCGCCACCGCCCTCGACTGGCGCGCAGTGCTTCGCGCGGGTCCCGACGGTGAAGATGGCCTCGCGGCCCTCGAAGTGGCCCTCGACCTCATCCGCAGCCTCTCGGCCGAGGGGCGCTCCCCCGAGGAGATCCTTCAAGCGCTCGACACCCGTGAGAACGCAACAGAGCTGCCTCGTATCCATCTCGAGAAGCCACTGCAGACCATCACTTGCACCACGGTCTTTCAAGCAAAAGGACTCGCTTGGGACCACGTGTTCGCCACCTCGCCCGGTCGCGCCCCTCACCCCCCCAAGCACAGCGAGCCTCAGAACGCCTGGCTCGAACTAGACGCGCAACGCATGCGGCTGGTGGGGCTGAAGTTTGACCCGACCGGCGCGCTTTCTGCCTTCAAAGACCCCATCGGCCGTTTGGGGGCGAAGATCTGGCAGTTCCGTCAAGAGGAAGAGTGCGCGCGCACAGCCTATGTCGCGCTCACCCGTGCCCGTCGCTCGGTCACCATGGGCCTTCCTACGGATCTGCGCAATACCCACGCGCTGCAGAAACTTATCGCCACCGCCTGGCGCGACCCGTCTCTGGAACAACACGGAGTGGCCTTTATCGAGCAAGGTCCGCTGCCCAAAGCGCAACAACGCCTCTCCGGCTGGGTCTCCGTTGCGACACGTCCCTGGCCTCGGGTCCAGCTTCCAGAAGCTCGCTCGTGGAAGTTGCGGCAGCCTTCTAGCTTCGCGTCTCACCTGACCGTACAGCAGCGAACAGAACACGCCGAGCGCGTCAAGGTCGACGCCTTGGCACACGACGGCCTGCATTGGGGCGGTGCCCCCGTTCACGCGCCCACGCAGCCGGCACTGTCCGCCGCTGTTTGGGGGGATATTGCCCACGGCTGGCTCGCCGAATGGGGTTTTTCGGGCGAGCCCACGGCCACGGACGCCGTCGATTGGCTCACCACACATTGGAGATGCGAGGACGTAACCATTGCGGCTTGGCTGGTCGCATTGTCGCTGAATCTTCGGGCCACCGGTGGGCCCCTCTGGGACCTCGTAAGCGACCCCAGCGCTCAGCTGTTTTTCGAGCATCCGCTGGTAGGCGTTGCCGGCGAGAACGACAGCCTGCTGGTCTCCGGACGCATCGACCTTTTCGCCGTCCGAGGTGCCCAATCCGTCGTGATAGACTTCAAGGCAGGCGCAAATGTGCCCCACAACGCCGACGATCTCATTTTGGGGGCCAGCCTGCACACCTACGGGCCCCAGCTCGACGCCTACCGGGCCGCGCTCCAGCGTACCGGCGTTCAGTTGGACTACGTGGCCCTGTGGTTTGTTCGCACCGGGAGCTCAGTCCGCTGGTAACGCTTCGGGCCTGATGCCAGTCAGAGCATCACAGATGGCAGTTGCAACCCGGGCATGCCCTTGGTCGGAGAGGGTCCAGACTTGATCGGTGAGCGCCGCGCGATCTGCGCCGCTTCGGGGCCAATTGGCCCAGAGGTCGACATGTTGAACGCCCTCGGCTTCGGCTGCGATTTCGGCCAAGCTCACGTTCCAGGCCGACGCCTGCGCGTCGAGGGATGATTGCCGATGGGCAGCGCTGTCTGTATCGAGCACCGGAGACACCATCCCCACCAACAACACCTCGGTGGTTGAGTCATCGACTCTTAGATCGCGGACCAGACGAGTCAAGTCGCGGCGGAATTTAACTGCGTCTGGTTTGGCTTGCCCCAGCTCGCGTGCACCGAGGCCGACCACGACCACGCTGGGTTCTAACGCGCGAACAGTCTCTACCTTCTTGAGGGCCG
>JAACDH010000268.1 GCA_009936995.1 Rhodobacterales bacterium | reverse complement strand
TGACGACAGCGCAGCGGCCACACACATCCTGCGCCGTATCTCGGGTCTCGAGGCCCCAGTCCTCGACGGGGCCGAGCTCACACACTTGGTGCTCACCCGTCCCTACCGAACTCCGTTCACGCTGTTGCTCACGTTTATCGGCCACAGCCCTATCGTCAGCCTCGGCACCGTTCCGTTCCGGGCGTTTCGCAAGAAGTTCAAACATGCGAACGACATCCCCACTATTGGCTATTTGCAGCAGCTGCACGTGGGTATCCTCGCCGATGCGATGGAGCGTGCCACCGTCATCGCATCCGGCGGCGAGCGGCGGGCGCTGGTGTTTATGGCCCCGTTCAGCGCCAGCAAGCCTGTGGCGACCAACGTCGATGCCATCCGCGAGCTCGAGGCCCTGGCCGGCGTCAGCAACGCCGATCGCCGAGCGGGCTGGAGCATCGCCATCGTCGCCCAAGTGGGCCAAGCCGTCCCAAAGGAACGGATCGACATCCCGAACAGCACCTGCCGTATCTTGGGCGCCAACCTGATGGCCTTCCGCAGCGAGCGCATTCAACCTGGCGTGAATCAAGAGCCCAAGGCCCCCGCGCCCTACCAAGTCCGTCAAGACATGGATGTGCCCGACGAGCTCACGGTCATGGCCGGTCGAGCCGCCTACAACGCCTTCACCCACTGGACTGGATGCGACCGCGACCGCTCCAAAGAGCTGTTCCTCCTCGAGCGCGTCGATGTGCTCTCGCCCCATGGCAAGCGGCGTCTGCGTGAGATTAGAAGCCACCTCGGCGAGGTCACCGACCAGGTGGTTCAGCGCCTGCCCAAGTGGATCGACTGGCCCACCGGCCGGTTCCTGTCGAAGAGCGCCGAAAAAGGTCGGAAGGCATTCGCTTTAGCCGGCCAACGCATCTACATCGTCGGCCTGTCCAAGCGCGAGATCGCCCAAGACGACATGGACTGGGACTTGGCCGTCCGCGCCACAGGCGCGGCTTGTTCACGCGGCGCGTTGGTCGCCGAGATCATGGGAGCCACCGACATCCCCGAAGGCTGCGATCTCCTTGCGGGAATCTGCCTAATGGCGGGTCCGGTCAACCAAAACGACATTGGAAAGTCCTTCTACGGCGCCAAAGACCTTCTAGCAGGTGCGTTTCCCGACCGTGATCCCACGTCGCTGCTGGTCTGGACGCTCAAAGCCAAGACCGTCGCCGATCCCATCGGCAACGAAGAGCAGCTGATGAATCCCAAACGAAAAGGCGCCTTGGTCGACCTCCGACTGGGGCCCCACGAAGCGGTGTTCATTCGGAAACAGGGCGTGATTACGCCGTTCCGGAAGCGGGATGACCAGGTCTCCGAGGCGCGAGCGTTCGCAGAGATCGGTAACTTTGTGGTCGACAGCCACGGTAAGGGAGTACCCGGAAACGAAGGTACCGACTGGCCCTTTGCCAATGAGAGCGTCTGGTAAGCGACCGCGTGGGACTGTCCGCTGTCCAGCGCTACCTACCTCCTAGGGCGTGCTGGGTTCAGCCTCGCTGGCGGCCTCGGGAGTCGCCTCGGTTTCGGGAGCCGCCTCGGTTTCGGCCTCGGTTTCGGGAGCCGCCTCGGTCCCGGCCTCGGGAGCCGCCTCGGCCTCGCCTTCGGGAGCCGTCTCGGCCTCGGGAGCCGTCTCGGCCTCGCCTTCGGGAGCCGTCTCGGCCTCGGGACTCTCATCGCCCGACGGGTTGGGTTCTGGCGTCTCGGCCAGCGGCTCTACCGGCGGTTCGACGACTGGTTCGGCACCGGACTTATAGGTCGGAATCAGCGTGAGGCGATTAACGGCGTGCAGCAGGACATCTTGGTCGCTGAAGTACAGCGGCAGCGTTTCACCGGCGACAAACACCGGAAACTGATCCTGGCTGTGGGCGTGTCGGGGATGCCCGGACTGGCCACCTGGGTACACCATCGTCGACTTCGACAGATCTGACAGCGGCATCACCACCCGAACCGACGCCATTCCACCGACGGCCTTCTCGCCTTCGGACCAGCTGGCGGATGCAGCCGCAAGGGTAACGCTGTTGCCCGGAAACGGCGTCACCGGCATATTCCACCTGCTCAGCAAGCTAGACGTCCGACCAATGGGGTGCTGAAGCTTGAGCGGATGCTGGCTGCCCCACGTCCACCCAGCCACCTCCTCGCCGAGCGTGTTCTCTAAAGACATACACGCCGCCGTAAGTGCGTTCTCGACGGTGTCTTCGTCCATGTAGGGCTCGAGTCCTACGCCCAGCATGTTGCGCGAGGTTGGTTGGACCTGCATCAGCACGTCGAGGCCCGCCTCGCCGAGCTCGTCGACCAGCGCTTCGCGTAGCAGCTCTCGATGGAAGGCATTCCACACGGTAGGACCGATAGAATCAACCGACACAACGTAGTCCCACTCATCGAGAATGGCCTTGCATGCCTTGCCCTGGGAGAGCGATGGCGTGACGCCATCGAGGAGCCGGGGCAGGTGGGTCGCCGCCTGGGTGTCGACGACGTCCTTCTGCATCTCGGCCACCAACTCGGGTGTCCAGTCGTCTCGTTCGTTGAGAAGCTCGACGATTCGTCCCGAACGCCAACCTTGGGCGTAGTGGGAGCTGATCCGATTGGCGTCTTCATGGTCGGGCGCTTGGTTTGCATTCGATACATAGCCGCGCTCGTGGGCTCGCTCACCGGGCAGGGTCTCGAACCAGCCATCCCAACCGTGTTCAGCTAAGTACGCCGGATAGGGCACGCGGCCGGTGTGGGCCAGGCGCCTGGGAACCGAGCCCACGGCTTGCCAGGCAAAGTCGCCGGTCACATCGGCGACGGCCAAGTTCTGCGCCACTGGAAGGGGTCGGCTCATGGCCACCAAGGCCTCGTCCACGCTGGTCGAAAGGTTCAATGCCGCGAACGCGGTCACGCCCTCGTTAGGCATGTTCAGCGCGTGCCACTGGAGGACCAATAAATAATCTGCGGCGCGGTCGGTGAGGACAGGCCCCAGCTCGGTGTAGAGCGTCACGGCCTCTGATGGCTCGGCGTCTTTTACCTGGACCACCGTGGAGACCTCTCGGAACTTCTTGCGTTCACCCCCGAGAATGTAGCCATCTTCTCCGTCGCGCTGCACCACCGCATAGTCCACATAGTCGGCCATCACGTTGGTAAGACCCCAGGCCACATGCTCGTTATGGCCGATGACCACCATGGGCGTGCCCGCGAAGGTTACCCCCGCCACATGGAGATCTTCGCCTTGGATATCTGCCGTGTACCACAGACTGGGAACGCTCTGACCCAGGTGTGGGTCGTTGGCGACAATCGGCATGCCATCCGCCGATTTACTAGGCCCAACCACCCATTGGTTGGAGGCTTGGCTGGCCTCGGGGATACCCACAAACGCATCCGACCACCCCTTCCAAGCGGGGGTCCAGTCGCCGAGCTCGAGCGTCCGCAGCTCGGACCAGTAGTCATCCAGTGGCTGTACATCGGCGTTGACCCTAAGCACCTTGTCGAGCAAGGCTGGGTCCAAGTCCTTCAGCGCCAAGGCGGCAAGCTCGGAACGGGGGTTTTCGGCAAGGTTCCATGACTGGAGGTAGAGGTTGCCCACGCAGTCCTCAGCGGTCCATGGCGTGAACGTCTCGATACCTAGCAGCTGGTACTCCACCGGCAGCCGCTCAAGGCTATCGACACCGGCATTGAAACCGGCCACGTAGGCCTGCAACATGGCCTGAATTGAAAACGGCGCGTCTGCCACCACCTGAGCCGCGAGGGTCTTCACCTGCATCGACTTAGCGAAGTGATCGATCTGCACCGTTCGCTCGCCGAACAACTCGGATAGTTCGCCTTTTACGGCTCGACGAGTCAGGTCCGCTTGGAAGAGCCGATCTTGCGCGTGCACAAAGCCCAGACCAAACAGCGCGTCGGCGTCCGCGCCCGCCCGTATATGGGGTATTCCAAGTTCATCGCGAAGAATCGTCACCTGACCCGCTGGGCCCAGCACGTTGACTTCACCTTGAACCCCGGGCCAGCCTTTTTCCTGCTTGGAAAGTGCTTTTAGCGCACATCCGTGCATGAGTGGCAGCAGCATCGACGTCAGAAGGAGTGGCTTATACACGGGCACCTCTGCGGCCCTCATATCGCGATCGCGTGATTCGGGCGTACAAAGCGATGTAAGGAGAGTCTCTGGATCTGCGCCATCACACCGGAGGCGCCGCCGCCAACGTGTCAGAATCCCTGCGATGAGAGCACAAACAGGCGAACTTCAGCGGCCGGCGGCAGTCCCCCTTCGGTGAGTGAGGTGTACCCGTCGTAGCCCAGGGCCGTCAGAAAGGTCGTGGGCGCATCGTCGTCGAACGGCTCCGCCTCGTCGCACGCTACCGCGCGATAGCGCAGGTTTCCACATCGTCGACGTGTAGGTCGGCGATTACCATCACACAGTCGTCGGCCTGGATGGACCGATCTGCCAAATCTTCAATGTGTACGCATAACTCGAGTTCTTCGTTCTCGTACTCGCAGAACCGACGCATGGTCGCCCAGTCGGCCACATCGTCCAACAGCGCCTTCGTGCCGACAAAGTCGCCGTCCTGACTCGCAATCGTCCAGCCTGCAAGAAGAATAAAGCCCTCTGGCTGGATGCCGGAAAGTAAGGTGCCGCTCGCCGGATGCGTCACCGTTGGCGCCACGGCGACGGCACTACCCGTGTTGCTAACAAATCCTGAGACCTCGATGTGCCAGCCACCCTGAGGACCGTGAAACATGGTCACGTGATCACCGTCACTCAGCGCAGTGTGCACGGTCTCGCCATTCCCCACCACAACACTGGGAGCGTTTGGAGTGGTTGTGGTGCTGGTACTAGTCGCCGTGGTCGTGCTTGTGGTGATGCCGGTGGTTTGTCCTGTAACGGTTCCCGTTGTTGTGCTGGTAGACGAGTGGGTATCTTTTCCGTTGTCCCCGCTGCAGCCCACGACAAGCACCAGAACCACTAAACCGATCCGCATTTCTTTACCTCCGAGAATCATCATGCCACGCTGGCTGGGTTTGCCGCACCCATTAACTCGACACACCTACAACGTCGCGCTGCACAGCTCCACAACGGCCCCCTATCGCCCCGCTTAACCGGTCGTAGGGCGGGGGTTTCTGATAGGCACCCAACCGCGCTGCTACGTCCCGCTGCACTTCTCCAGGTCTGCGCCCTTCAAATCAGCAGTCTCTCGAGCACACTGTTCTCCTCGAACCGACCGGTACGAGAGGTCTCAGACGTGAAGGGCCCTAAGACCCACAGACCTGCGCGCATTCTCTCGCCACCAAGGCCCTACCGTGACCTGTGTAACTAGAGCCTTCAGCGCGGATTTTGCCCGGCCCCCGAACAACCGCCATTCCTAGGTGCGCACGGCGCGATTGCGGAGTAGTCTCCCCTGACCTCAGGAGCCTCATGTCCGCGCACCCCTACGCACCGCCCGTCCACACCATCGTCGACCTGCTTCGATGGCGCGCCGAACACCAGCCGGACGGCGTGGGCTACACTTTTCTCTCCGACGGCGAAGACGACGCGTACGACCTCACCTGGGGCGAGCTCGACCAACGGGCCCGCGCGGTCGCCCAGTGGCTCCAGCAACGCACCCAACCCGGCGACCGGGTGTTGTTGATGTTCGAGGAGGGCCACGACTACCTGTACGCGTTCTTCGGCTGCATGTACGCCGGCGCGCTGGCTGTGGCCGTCCATCCCCCCGACCCGCGCAAGCTTCACCGCACCCTGCCCCGCTTGCTCTCCATCTGCACCGACGCCGAGATCGCCGTGGTGCTCACCACCGCCCACATCGCCAAAGGCGCCAAGCCGGCCCTCGTCGACGACCCCACGCTCGGCAAAGCCCACTGGCTCTCCATGGAAGACCTGGGCAACGACAACATCAAGTCGTGGCAGAACCCCAATATCGGACCGTCCACCCTGGCCTACCTGCAGTACACCTCGGGCTCCACCTCTACGCCCAAGGGCGTGATGATCAGCCACCACAACCTGATCCACCAGCTCCACGACTTCGACACGGGCTACGCCCACTCGCCAGACAGCGTGATGGTCACCTGGCTGCCCGCCACCCACGACCTTGGGCTGGTCTACGGTCGGTTAATGGCCTTGTTCATCGGTTTTCGCTGCGTATACATGTCGCCCGTCAGCTTCATGCAGCGCCCCCTGCGCTGGATGGCCACCCTCGACAAATACCGCGGCACCCACTCGCCATCGCCCAACTTCGGCTTCGAAATTGTCGCCCGCAAGACCACCTCCGAAGAGCGTCAGGCCCTCGACCTGTCCTGCGTCAAGGTGCTGCTCAACGGCGCCGAGCCCATCCGCCAAGAGTCGGAGCTGTTGTTCATCAACACCTTCGCCGAGGCGAACCTCCCGCCCACCGCGGTCACCCATGCCATGGGCATGTCCGAGTCCACCGCCAAGATCATCACCGAGCCTATCGAGCGCACCCCTCCCCGCTTTGTGCACCTCGACCCAGACGCCTACGAAGACAACCGCGTGGTGCTTGTCTCTCCAGACTTCCCCAACGTACGCACGGTGGCCAGCTGCGGCCACACGGTCATGGACACCCGCGTCTTCGCGGTCGATCCGCACACCAAACAGAAGCTCGGCGACAACCGGGTGGGCGAGATGTGGGTGAGCGGTACCACGGTTGCCCAGGGGTACCACAACAACCCACAGGCCACCGAGGCCTCCTTCAACGCCCACACCACCGACGGCGACGGCCCGTTCCTGCGCACCGGAGACCTCGCTTTCGTCCACGACAACGAGGTCTACCTTACCGGTCGGCTCAAGGACGTGATCATCATCCGCGGCCAAAACCATCACCCTCAAGACGTAGAGTGGAGCCTGCAAGAGGCGGTCCCGGCCTGCCGCCCCAACTGCGCCGCTGCCTTCGGGTTCCAGGTAGCCGGT
>JAACDH010000267.1 GCA_009936995.1 Rhodobacterales bacterium | reverse complement strand
ACATCATTAGCGACGACGAGTTTACGCGTCCTAAAGAGGTGCTCACCTTCGGTCGCCGGGTCCTCGATCTCGACGCCTCGGTGAACGTCTGCTTCGGCAAGCCCATCGACGTCCTCGGCAACCCCGTTTCCTCGGCCCCCCTCGAGCGCCGCGCCCAAACCGAGCACCGCAAGCGCTACGTGTGCGACGCTCACGGAAATGTGGAGTGGGACAGCCAACGAGACCGGGTGTACACCAACCGCCTCGCCACCGGACTCGCAAAGGCCTACCCCAAGTACGCACAGGTCATGGCCACCCATATCGCCGCCTATGCCGCCTGGCAGTGCCTCGAAGACATCTCCAGCGCGACCGACCCGTTCCGAATGGTGCGCATGCCCCTCGAACGTCGCCAAATCCAGCGTCACGCCTATCTGCAGAAGCTGCGTGCGCTCATGGACCGCGTCAACACGGGCGCCGCTGAGAAGCGCTGGATGGCCGAACTGCCCAACACCGCCGAGGCCGTCCTCGACATCGCCCTCGACCGCTTCGGTCGCTACCACAGCACCCGCGCGCTCAAGAGCGTGGGCAGCATGATTGTGGTCGAAGATCCAAAGCTCTGTTTGTACTACCGCAACCGTCTCAACTTCTTGGAGGCCTAATGCGTGTTGGAATTCTAGGTGGAGGCCGCTGGGGCCAAGCGCTGGCCCGTCTGGTCATCGCCGCTGGAAACGAGCCCTACATCGCCTACCGTGACAAAAAGCCGCCCCACGTACTGAAGTCCACCAAGGACCAGCCAAAGGTCGCCGAAGCGTGTGATCTGCTGCTCGTCGCGACCTCCGCGAGCGAGCTCCGTCACGCCATCCAGTTGGCCAAGCCCGGGCCAGGAAATCGAGTTGTGGTCGCAGGTCGTGGTCTCGAGCCCGCCACCACCAAGTGGCTCTGCGACGTGGTCCTCGAAGAGAGCGACACCATCCGCGTGGGCGCCCTCGCCGGTCCCGCTCCCGTGGAAGAGATCCTCAACGGAGGCCTCTGCGCCGGTGTGGTGGCCAGCGACTATTCGCAGGTCTGCACGGCCGTCACAAAAGCCCTGCACAGCTCGCGATATCGGGTCTACGAGTCCGAAGATCTTGCGGGCGTACAGCTGGCCGGCGCCATGACGCCCGTGTTCGCAACCCTGTTGGGAATGGCACAAAACCTTCGCGGCTCGGGCGTCGGTATGCACGCGCTGGTGCTCTCACGCGGCCTGGAAGAAGCCAGTCGTCTGGCCACCTGTCTGGGCGCCGATCCGTGGACCTTCACCGGTCTCGCGGGTGTTGGCGATCTGGTCGCCGGCCAAGCACGCGCCGGTCAATCTACATGGGAAGCCGGCAAGCGCATCGCCAAAGGCAAAACCGACAAAGGCCCCGAAGAGCTGGCACGAGCGCTGGTCCGACTGGCCGAACAGCACAACGTCGAGATCCCCCTCACCGAAGCGCTGGTCCAAATCTACGATGGACTCCACCCACTCGATGCGGTCACCGGACTGATGTCCCGTAGCGCACAGCCAGAGCACCGATGAACAGACTTACCTCGGCTGCGGCTCAGCGAAATGAAGAAGTCATTCTCGAACAGCTGCGCCAAGTGTTGCCGGAGCACGGCATCGTTTTAGAGATTGCCAGCGGTACTGGCCAGCATGCGTTGGCATTCTCACGAGCCCTCAGCCCCCTTCGGTGGCAACCCAGCGATCCCGATCCCATGCATCGGGCCAGCATCGACGCCTGGCGCGACGAGCAGGGACTCGACAATCTCCTGGCGGCTCTCGAGCTCGACGTCACCAGCAATTCTTGGCCGGTTCAAAAGGTCGACGCCGTGGTGAACATCAACATGATTCACATCGCCCCCTGGGAGGTCACCGAAGCGTTATTCCGCGGCGCTCATCGCGTGCTGACCGCCGGTGGAGTGTTGTTCCTGTACGGCCCCTATCAAATCAACGGCGAACACACCGCGCCCAGCAACGCGGCCTTCCACGCCAGCCTTCAGGAGCGCGACCCCAGTT
>JAACDH010000266.1 GCA_009936995.1 Rhodobacterales bacterium | reverse complement strand
GTCGACCACACCGCCGGACTCATACTGAGCAGTCCAAACACCCACTTCCGCGAACCGATCGAGCGGGAAGCTCGTGCTGGCCACACCAAACGCGCCCGCCTTCGCCCGTTCTACATGCATCTCGGTCCGATCTGGAGCGAGTATCTTCCAGGTTCCAGGTCTGCCATCGAGGGGCGTAAGGTCGGTTTGCTTGAGCAGCACACTGCGGATTTGTACGTCTTGACCCGGCTTGTACAGTGGCCTGTCGGTGACCACGTGGACCACGGCGGGCGCGTACAGCGCCAGGGGCACGCTGACCTCCGTCGACTCGAATGCGGTCTCGACACGGACATGGATCTTGTAGTCGCCGTCCGGCAAGTCCGGCAATGTGAGTGGTGCCATTACACCACCGCCTTCACGCTTGAATCGTCCCCAGGTCGCACCCGAAACCACCTGGCTCTCCAGATCTTGAATCTCAGCGGTAATCGCAACTCCCCGAGAAAACATCATCGAGGTACGAACATCACTATCCGCTGGCAGAAATATGGCGATGGGCTGAACCTTTACGGTCCCCTCGCTCCCGCGAAGCAAGCGATCCGCATTGACGTCGACCGCGAGCCGCAGATCGGAAGCCGGGCACTGCTCAAGCCATAGGCCATAACGAAAACCGGTTGAGAAGCATGGGTATCCAACGCACAAACCGATGGCGACGGACGTGAGTACGGCCACTCCAACGACAGGGCGAAGAGCGGATTGCAACGGCGACGAAGGTTGGGCCATGGAGCCTCCCGGACCCCTCAACGGGCACCCGTGTCGACATCTTACGGCACCGCCAAAAAAATTTGACGAAAGCCGACGACGACCAATCCGATTGCGGGTCGAGAGGCACGGATGAGTCCTACATTCGCAGAGAAGAAAACTGGCCGATGGTCACCGTATTGGCGACCTGCGCTGATGTATCGACCGTGCTGGCGCTCTCGTTAAGGCATTAATGAATTCCTCAATGGCCGCCATCCGCGTTCCAGTTCGGCCACTCTCGCACCAGATAAAACAACGTGAACACGGCGAAGAACGTATCCTATACGTGAACCCCACAGACCGTTTGCATTTCCGCTCCGAACCGCGAACCTGGACCATCTGTCCTTTGCCTCGTTACCAGACGACGCGGGACGTTGTCCGCGTGGTAAATCTCCAGATGAATCCAGACACGGCCCTCGACACCGCAATGGACCTGCTCCTGCTTCGACACAACCGACGCTCCATCTCATCCTTCCTGCAAGAACGTGCCAGCGGTCTGCTGCTGCGATTGGGTCGACGGGCCACCCGCCACGGTCCCAATGGAACTAGACCCGACTGCGGCCACGAAGCCTCGCGAACCCAAGAGGTGGTCCGACCGCGACGCAACAAATCTCTCGGGGGTTCGACCCCGTCCAGCGCCTTCGCCACCCTCGAGGCGCAGCCGCCGCGCCAGCAGCTAGATTTCACCCAGGTGAGGCCGTCGCGAAGGGTCGCGGAACTCAGAGGATCTCAATGAGTTCATCCACAGATGTGCCGATTGTTCGTTTCGAAACGCTCTTCGAGCAGCTCGCCGACGAGCTCTTCTTGCTGACGCCCGATGGCGACATCCTCAACGTCAATCAACGTACGTGCAGCAGTCTCGGCTTTCATCGAAACGACTTGATCGGAGACTCGATACTTGCCATCACCCCCGAGGGCGCACCCGAGTGGTGGCTGAGCATAATCACCGCCACACCTGACGCTCAAGCGGTCACAAAAGAGGCCCGTTTCCTTCGGTCCGATGGCAGTATCTGGCCGGCCGAGGTCAGGGTCACGGTAATCGACGAAGGTCACCAAACGATGCTCCTCGCAGCGGCGCGGGACATATCGCAGCGACTACATCTCGAAGCCCAGCTTCGCCAAAGCACCAAGATGGAGGCCGTCGGTCGGCTCGCGGGCGGGGTCGCTCACGACTTCAACAACCTGCTCACGGTCATCCTCACCTACTCGCAGTTTCTCCTCGAAGACCTGAACGACACCAGTCCAATGCAGCAGGACGTCCTAGAGATTCGAGAGGCCGCCAACCGCGCGAGTGCCCTCACCCACCGGCTACTGGCCTTTAGCCGTCGCCAGGTCCTACAACCCGAAGTGCTGGACTGGACCGGCGTGGTCCTAGATCTGCTGCCGCTACTTAGGCGACTCATCGGCGAAGACGTCGAGCTGGTCACCGACCTCGATACCGAACCCAGTAAGTTCGTCGGCGACCCCGGACAACTCTCCCAGGTGTTGATGAATCTCGCGGTAAACGCCCGTGACGCCATGCCCAGCGGCGGTCGAATCGCCCTCACCACCAGCGACGTCCATATCGGCCTCAAGCAAGCCAAAAAACGGACGGGCATGCGCCCGGGAAGATACACCTGCCTCACCGTAGAAGACGGCGGCGAAGGGATGGTCCCCGAAATCCTCCACCGAATCTTCGAGCCATTCTTCACCACCAAGTCGGACGGTACGGGGCTGGGCCTCGCCATGGTATACGGCATCGTAAAGCAGTCCGAAGGCTATATTTACGCAGAGAGCACCCCTCACGAAGGTTCGCGCTTCCAGATCTACATGCCCATGGTCTCCGAAAACCATGTCGCCGCTCTATTTCGGCCAACCCGGCTGCGCGGCGACGGCTCGGGCAACGAAGTTATTCTATTGGTCGAAGACGAGGACTTGGTTCGCAACGTGGCCATTCGCGCCCTCTCCCGAGCTGGCTACAAGGTGCTGTCAGCACGCAACGCCGGCGAAGCGCTCCTGCTCTTCGAGCGCCACGGCAGCTCGATCGACCTGCTCGCCACCGACGTGGTCATGCCGCACATGAGCGGCGGTGAGCTCGCCACTCGGTTGCTCGCCCAGCGCCCCGATCTACCCGTTCTCTACATGACCGGCTACACCGACGACGCCATCGTCCGACATGGAATCGGCCACCAACGGGCGTCTTTACTCCAAAAACCGTTCACGCCAGAGGGCTTGGCGCTCAGGATCCGAGAAATTCTCGACCTGCGACCGCCCGAGAAGCCACCCGAGAACGGCCGATGCCGCGTCCTGATCGTCGACGAAGACAGCAGCTTCCGCACTGCGCTGGGACGGCTACTCCGCGACTTCGACGTCCATGAGGCCGCCAGCAACTTGGCCGCGAGAAAGCGACTCCGACGTGGATACTGGGACGTCGTCCTGTGTTCCTCTACCGTCCAAGCCAGCAACGGAAAATCGCTCCTGGCCTGGCTAGAGGTCATCCGCCCCGACCTTCAGGACCGGGTTGTGGTCATCGGAACGCCACCAGACGGAATTGCAACTCCCAAAGTGACGCTGCCCAGGCCGGTCGATCCCCATGACGTGTTTCAGCTCGTGCAGGACATCGTAGCCAAGAGCATCTAAATCAGACGGTCATGCCGCCGTCAATATCGATGCAGCGACCGGTGAAGTAGTCGCACTCGAGAATGAAGCGGACCGCTTGGTAGATCTCGGTGGGCGCTGCGACGCGACGCAGGGGAACGGCCTTTAGCATGCCTTCGAGTACCTCGGGGCGCATGCCTTGGAGGATGGGCGTGTCGACGAAACCGGGAGCGACGGCGCCACAGCGGATGCCGTGGCGGGCCAACTCGATGCCCCACAACTTGGTGTCGGCCACGAGACCGGCTTTGGCCGCAGAGTAGTTCGTTTGGCCGCGGTTACCGTGACGAGCGACCGAGCTGATGTTCACCACACAAGACGACGGGGTCTTGGTCTCGATCATCTTGGCGGCGAACTCGCGGGTGCACAGGAACGGACCCGTGAGGTCGACGGCGATGACCGCGTTCCAGTTCTTCAGGGACATCCGCTTAATTTTGCCAGTCTCGCGATCTTGCTTGACCAGTAGACCATCGCGGAAGATGCCGGCGTTGTTGATCAGGCCGTTGAGGCCGCCCATGGTCTCGTGGGCGTTGTTGATCAGCGCGATAACGCTGTCTTCGTCGGCCACGTTGCAGGAGAAGGCGTGGATGTCGCCAGCCATGTCCTTGGACTCGTCCACAACCTCCGCCATCTTGGCTTCGTCGAGGTCGCCGATCGCAACCGTGGCGCCAGCCTTGGCTAGCTCAGTTGCGAAGCATCGGCCCATGCCACTGGCGCCGCCCGTGACGATGATCTTGAGGTCTTTGATGTCCATAGAATACTCCTGTGAAGCCGGCTCCCTAACCCACGCAGGGGCCGGGGAACAGGTTGATTAACAGGACCTTGAATGGCCGCCAATAAACGCGTCTTTAGGCGCCCAGTTGCTCTGAAACCACGACCCAGGCTTGAGCAAGGGCCTGTTCAATACCCACCGGGTTCGTACCGCCTGCTTGCGCCATATCTGGCCGACCACCTCCGCGACCGTCGACCAACGGAGCGATGGCTTGGATGACCTTGCCGGCGTGAACCCGCTTGGGCGCGATGTCCTTGGTGGCCGCTGCGATCAGCATGACCTTGTCGCCACGATCAGCGGCCAAAATAACGATGCTACTGCCGAGCTGATCGCGTAGGCGATCGGCCTGTGCCTTGAGGTCGCCGTCGAATCGGCCCACGAGAACCTTGACGCCGTTGATTTCTTTGGCGCTGTCGACCAAGGCACCCGCCGCCTGCTTGGCGGCCGCGGCCTTGAGGCCCGCGATGGTCTTCTCGAGCTCACGACGCTCGGCCTGCAGCCGCTCGATGGACTCGACCACCTTCTCGGGCTGAGTCTTCAGTTTTACCGCCGCTTGCTGCAGCGAATCGGCGGTTTGCTGAACGGCCACCAGCGCACCCGCACCGGTTTGAGCCTCGATGCGACGCACGCCGGCCGCGATTCCCGCCTCGCTTGTGATCCGAATCAGGCCGATGTCGCCGGTCGCGACCACGTGGGTGCCGCCACAAAGCTCAGTGGAGTAGCCAGCGACCGACACGACGCGCACATCGGCGTCGTACTTCTCGCCGAACAACGCCATGGCACCGTCTGCCACCGCGTCGTCTAGCGACTTGAGCTCGGTGTTGACCACCTGGTTCCGACGAATCTCGGCGTTCACCTGGTCCTCGACCTGGCGAAGATTCTGAGCGGTCATCGACTTGTGGTGAGCAAAGTCGAAGCGCAGACGGTTCGGGCCGACCAAAGAGCCCTTCTGGCTGACGTGATCACCCAGAATGTTCCGCAGGGCCGAGTGCAACAGGTGGGTGGCGGTGTGATTCCGGCGAGTGCTGTCGCGGCGGGCGGCGTCGACCAACGTCTCGACGGAGTCGCCGACTCCCAGCGGACCGGCGGTCTCGACGTGGTGCAGACGCAACCCATTGGCCACCGATGTCTCGAGGACCGTGTGCTCGCCCAACATACCGGTGTCGCCCATCTGGCCGCCACTCTCGCCGTAGAACGCAGTCCGATCGAGGACCACGATACCACGGTCTCCCGCGGCAAGACGCTGAACGCGCTCGGACTGAAGCTCACCATTGTCGCCCTTGACCTGATGGACCAGCGCCACAACAGTACCCTTACCATCGACGTGGTCGTAGCCAGTGAACTCGGTGGCGCCCAGCTCTTCGGCGAGCTTGGACCACAGCGCGCCCACCGCCACGGCACCGGACCCCTTCCATGCGGCCCTACCCAGATCTTTCTGTGCTTCTAAGGCGACCTTAAAGCCATCCTCATCCACCATCACCTGACGCTCTTCGGCGATCTGCTGGGTAAGGTCGAAGGGGAACCCGTAGGTGTCGGAGAGCGTAAACGCAACCTTGCCAGGCATGGTACCGCCCGAGCCGGCACGGTCCAACTCGGTGTCTAGTAGACGCATGCCGCGATCGAGGGTGCGACGAAAGCGCTCTTCCTCGGCGCGAACGATCTCTTCGATGAAGCTCTGGCGCTGGGTGAGCTCGGGGTACGCCTCGCCGAACTCGCTGACCACTCGATTGCAGGTGTGGTGAAAAACACCGTTGTCGATGCCGATCTTCACGCCAAAACGGATGCCGCGACGCATGACCCGGCGGAGCACGTAGCCACGGCCCTCGTTGGAGGGCATGACGCCGTCGGCGATGAGGAAGGCCGCCGCACGAGAGTGATCGGAGATGACCCGAAGCGCGGTATCGATGTCGTCGTCTTTGCCATAGTCAGCCTGTGCGAGCTCGGCCGCAGTAGCGATGAGCGGCTGAAACAGATCCGTGTCGTAGTTCGAGACCACACCCTGAAGCGCAGCCGCGATCCGCTCGAGGCCAGAACCGGTGTCGATGGACGGCTTGGGTAGGTTGAATTGACCGTCGGGACGGCGATCGAACTGCATGAACACCAGGTTCCAGAGCTCGACATAACGATCGTTTTCGCCGGCGGGTCCCAGTAGACAGTCCGAGACCGCAGAACCATGATCGTAGAAGATCTCGGAGCTAGGACCACAGGGACCGAACTCGCCCATGGACCAGAAATTGTCTTTCTCACCCAAGCGCTGGATACGGTCTTCTCGGACGCCCACTTTGTCACGCCAGATGGCGTACGCCTCGGCGTCATCTTTGTAGACCGTTACCCAGAGGCGATCCGCGTCGACACCAATGCGGTTGGTGAGGAACTCCCACGCGTGAGCGATCGACTGCTCTTTGAAGTAGTCGCCAAACGAGACGTTTCCAAGCATCTCGAAGAACGTGTGATGCCGCGCGGTGCGGCCTACATTGTCCAGATCGTTGTGTTTGCCCGACACCCGAAGACACTTCTGAACCGAAGCCGCCCGCGTGTAGTCTCGCGTCTCGGCACCCGTAAAGACATCCTTGAACGGCACCATACCGGCGTTCACAAAGAACAACGTGGGGTCGTTATGGGGAATCAGCGATCCCGAGGGCACGACCGTGTGTTTTTTCTCCTCGAAAAAGGAGAGAAACTCTTTCCGAATCTTTTTGGCGCGCACGACAACTCCATGGAGCGAGCGAAGCTGTCGTTTATCGCGCGGCCACAGTTCATCAAGCCAAAGCCCAAAACGACCGAAAAAGCGACGCCCCAAGCGAGCCATCCGCGGTCAGCGACGAGCCTATCGCACGAACGTACGCGCAGACGGGCGCAAGCCCAAAACCGACCCTGCGAAAAGCCATAAGACGTGGAGCTATCTGGCATATCGGTTCGAGGGCACCGATTCAAACACCCATCGTACGCGCAGACGGGCGCAAGCCCAAAACCGACCCTGCGAAAAGCCGTAAGACGACTAGATATCTTGCCTATCGGCTCGACAGCGACGCGCCAAATACCAATCGTACGAATGTACGTGCAGGTGTGTGGGCGCAACCTGTTGAGTCGATAGGCCGATAGCTACACGTCCGCTATTTGGCTTCGGGCTGTACTACCGGAGTTTGTACATCTGTGGGAGAAGGCTCGAGCAAGCCCGCCTCGCGCAGCACGTGATTCCGAATACGATCCATCAGGTCGGGACGGGACTTGAGCGTCTGGCGAGAGTTCTCTTTGCCTTGACCCAAACGCTCGTCGCCCATGGCGAACCAGGAGCCGCTCTTACGAACCATGCCATAAACGACACCCATGTCGAGCAGCTCCGCCCCAGCACACACGCCTTCGCCGTAGTAAATATCGAACTCGACTTGGCGGAACGGAGGCGCAACCTTGTTCTTGACCACCTTCACGCGGGTGCGGTTGCC
>JAACDH010000265.1 GCA_009936995.1 Rhodobacterales bacterium | reverse complement strand
GTCGCAGTCGTCGCCAACGCCATCGCTGTCACCGTCGGTTTGACTGGCGACCGTGGTGTTGGGGCAGTTGTCGCACGCATCGCCCGTGCCATCTCCGTCCACGTCCCCCTGTGCGGGGTCGAAGTCCAGCGGGCAGATGTCGCAGAAGTCGGCCAGACCGTCCACGTCGGTGTCGACCAGATCGTCTCCGCCGGGGCACACGTCGCAGTCGTCTGGGACTGTGTCGCCATCGCTGTCGAAGGGTGAGCTGCACACATCACAGCCATCGGGTGTGCCATCGCCATCGGTGTCGATGAGCTCGTCGGGGAAGTCGGCTAGGCCGTTGCAGTCGTTGTCTGCGCCATCGCACAGCTCGATGTTTCCTGGGAAATTGCTGGCGTCGGCGTCGTCGCAATCCGAGCAACCCGTGCCGTAGGACCAGCCCAGCACATCGTTGTTGTCGGAGAATCCACCGGTGCTGGCAGTGAAGCCCACCCACGCGTGGCCATCGGTTAAGCCCAGGTACGTGTCTAGGTTCACGGAAACCGTCGTGATCAGCGCGCCGTCGAAGTACACATCGAGGGTGCCCGGGTCGTAGACGATTCGCACAGTCCGAATGCCACCACGAATGGTCGTGTTCACCATGCTCATCATGCAAGCCGAGGTGGCGTCTCCCGAGTTGGCCGCCGTGCCGCAGCTGTGGACCGCCACATGGGCCGCGGTCTCGCCGGGATTGGCCGAGAAGGTGTCGAACTCCACCGCTAGGCTTCGGGTGACCCCACCGTAGCCAATATGAAGACCCGAAATCCCCGTAGACGTGGCCGACTCGTCTTGAATGACAAACGCGATACCATCCGCGCCAGATCCACCCCAGTTCTCGATGGCGAAGTAGGTCTCGAAGGGCGGGTCCACCGGGACTCTGTCGTGCCATGCAGAGCCATTCTGCCCATTAATGGCCGGCGTAATCCGAAGGCGGGTTCCTACGATGGCGGCGTCACCGTTTAGCGTCAGGGACGAGGCCGCGCCGGCCATGTCGGTGTAGTTAAACGCGTTGGGCCCAATACACTCCGACTCACAGGCCGACAAGCCGTCGCCGTCTCGGTCGAGGGCACAGTCCGGGTCGAGACAGTCGATGAGGAAGTCGCCATCGTTGTCAACGCCGTCGAAGCAATCGTACTCACCGCAGCCTGGGAACCAGCCACAATCGGCATCGGCACAATCGATTTGGCCGTCGCCTTCATTGTCCAGGCCATCGTCGCAGATCGCCTCGACACACGGACCCACCCCATCACAGTCGGGATCGAGGCAGTCGATGGCGCCATCCACATCGTTGTCGATGCCGTCGTCGCAGACCGTCTCTTGAGCGGTGGTGTATCGGATGGCAATGGGCGTGCCGGGCAACGCAGCGGTACCGTAGTGCACGCGAAGACCGTCGTTTCCAGCCGCATTCTCGATGCCGGCTGAGTGATTCCCGCCATCGCTTAGCGCCGCTTGATAGTGAACCTCAATACTATTGTCTGCCTCATACAAGTGCATCTGAGCCGACATCGCATTGCCACCGCCGAAGTGCTGAATATTGTCGAACTCCAAGGTAAACACCTGATTTCCGCCGCCGCCGGAGGTCTGGGTGCGGATGGCCCCGCCGAGCGTCGGGTTCAGGTCTTCCCACCATAGATGGATTGCATTCTTGGGCGCACCGACTCCGGGAATGGACTGGGCACTGAACGAGCAGCCCGCAGTGGCATCAAAGCTAGCGAAACCGTTGGAGCACACATAGATACTGCTGTACAGCGTGCCGTAGTAGTCGAACGAAAACCCAAGTGGAATCGCCGTTGAGAGCTGGTCATCTCCCAAGATGATACTGTTCCAGGCGCCTCCGGTCGCCCAAGCATAGGGCACACCGCTCACCTCGGCGCTGTCGGCCGCCCGGTAGCCGTAGGTATCGGGCCCCCAGGTGCTGGCCTGGGCGGTATTGGACAACAGCAGCATCGCGGTGACCGCGAATCGGGTCAGCATGAACCACCTCCAGGCGGTCGGCAGCGTACAGTTCGGGTAGATCGGTCAGTCGCCTGACCGGCCCCCCACAGATCCGGACGTGCCCAATTCCGGCGTCCGACTCCTCGGTTCACCATAGTGGCGGTAGTATGGTCGCATCTTTCGGGCGAGAGCCCGTGATTTTTGCTGTATTGGCCTGTGGAGCGCACGAACCATCCTCTCTTTTCGGGCTTTCCACGCTCGGCTGAGCCGACAATTGGCCGTCCTCACCTTCAACGCCGGCGACGGGACCGTACCCAGAATAGCGTAAATCTAAGGAAGTCGAAAGTCGCATCTGGATCAGCGCCGGCTGTGGGTCGCGGCCGCTGGACCGGATTCTAGGTCAAGCGTGTCGAAGAAGCGGGCCACGGCCGCGGCCAAAACCCAGCCGCCATCCAACTCCCGCAACTGCTCAAGGCCTAGCGCTACTGCTTGCCGCGCTTGTCTCCGCTGTGCACCACCGTAATGTGATCGCCGGGCTCGGGATGGAGGACGTATTGCACGCTACCGTCCGTCCATGTGACTTCGACCTCATGGATGTGTGTGGCGAAGCCCACACCCACCACTACATCGGGGCCGAGGTCTGCTGAAAAGCCATTACTACCAAGCTTTACGCCATGGACATCCCAGCGGCGGCCATCGTTGTCTTCAACCCCAACCCGGACCCGCGTCCCAATGGCTGAGCGGTTAACCAACGCGCCATCGCCAACCAGGGTGACGATCAAATTCTTGGGCGCCGGCGTCAAGGTAAACTGGAACAACCGATTCGGCTCACGTACATTATTGCCATCTAAACCGCGACCACCATTGCCCACGAACATCTCGACGTAGCCATCGTTGTCCAAGTCGGCGAAACACGTGCCGTGAGTTCGGTATGGATAGGGCGGATATACCTGTACCAGATTTTCTTCGGGAGCAAAATCGATGAGTTCCGTTCGATCTTCGAACACCGGTACCCAAATCACACCGGCGACGACGTGTTCAACCTCCTTGAGGTGGGACGCGATGAACAGCCGGTTGCCGTAACCATCAGATGGGCCGCCGCGGCCAACGAAGATGTCCGGGAGGCCATCGGCGGTGAGATCGCCGACTTGGAAGCCCATAACGCCCTTGCCTTGCGCCATCTCAAACAAGTCCGCGATGCCGCTATCTTCCGATACATCGACAAAGCCAGTACCCGAAACGTTCAGGAAGATTCGGTGGGTGTCACCCAGGGAAATTTGCTCGCGGGTGGCCACCACCAAATCCAGCCAACCATCGTTGTTGAGATCGGCCACGGCGGTCACAAACGAGCCCAAAGGCCGTTCGAGTCGCGTGTCTCCAATGTTCATTTCGGCAGTGACATCCTCGAATCCACGCTCGCCAGATTCATTCAAGAGGTTCCGCCATAGCCGGTTTTCGCCCCGGAAATTGTTCTCGTACAGGTCCCAGTCCCCGTCGTTGTCGATATCGATCCAGGAGCTGAATTGGGTGGCCCCGTTGTCCGCCGATCCGTCGAATGCGATCTCATCGAAGCCGCCGTCTGTCTGCTGCAATAACAGACGGTTCTCGTAGCGGGGGGACCAACTGTTGAGCTGAGGCGGCGCGTCGACAATGGGGAAATAGGTGTCGACCCAGATGTCGAGACGCCCATCGAGGTTCACATCGACCATCCGCGCACCAGCGCTCATGGAGGGTGAGGGCTCGTCAACCAACCAAGAGTTTGCGATTGCCAAATCATCCGAGCCGGCGATGTCGATAAATTGGCCGTCTCCTTGGTTCTCCCATAGCGCGTCTCTCGCGGGAATCTCGTTGCCACCCATCGCTGCAAAAATGTCCACGTCTCCATCGTTATCGATGTCTCCCGCCACCGCACTGAACACGAATCGATCGGTTGATATCAGGCGCGAGGAGCCAAATTCAAAGGCCCCCGGAACGCTGGTCCCGTTCTGGTAAAGCACCGTTCGGTCGCCGATGGCACCAAAAAAGATGTCGGGGCGACCGTCGCCGTCGAAATCTTGCACGGCGCACGCCCTTGCCCGTTCGAACGCAACGGAGTCAGAACCTTGCAAACCCGCAGAGAGGGCCAGATCAGCAACCGAGATTTCGACATCTCCGCCGACCCAATAGGTATTGGTGCCAGCAACATTCGGGGGCTCACATCCGATCAATACGAGCGTAGCAACCATGACGACGGCAAGTCTCATTAAATTCCCCCACCGGAACCATACGTAAACCAAACCGGGTCCGCCACCGTAACCGGGCCATCATGTGCCTCATCGACAAACTTTGACACAGCCTGTCGCCAATACCCATGTAAGTTCAACAAAAATCGGGCTTCGCTTCCCGCGGCCAACTCTCGCTCCGCACACGCCTTACGGCGCTTCACTTTCATTCGGGACGCGCCCACAGAACACCGTTGGCGATCACCGAATCGGCGAGCCCGGTAGGACCCAAGATTGGCGCCGGCGTGTTCGCTTCCACCGACAGCGCCCTCGGTGCCATTCGGTCAGCCTGGTCCGAGTCTCCACTGGCTCTACGCAGTGGGTTCAAAGCACAGACCAGACGCCTCCCAGGTTCCTGGACATCCCTTAGACGTGCGCCACGCTCTCGACCCGAGCTGGCCGTTAACTTTGACAGGGCGGAACGCTCATCCGCGGCGACCGCCTTGGCCACGGGACGCTCAATACCCCCGATCTGAATGGACCACTGACGGACCGTCACGTTGGGCAGCACGTGGTCCATGAGGTGCGCAGCCCCCGGGGCCATCGCCTGGCGGGTGACATCGGCGTCCGAGCCCCGTTCACGCTTTCCGAACCGCACCGATGGCCCGTATAATGGAACTGGAGATACCCGAATGCTTCTTGTCCTCTTCGAACTGGGTCCCTGGACGGTGGACTTGGTCCGTGCCGTGGCTCGGCAGGGCGACCGGACCGAGCGCCTCACCACCCGTGAGTGCGACCTGCTTGGCTTCCTCCACGCGCGTGCCGGAGTCGACGTGGACAGAGAGACACTGCATCGAGAGGTGTGGGGCTTCGCGCCCACGGTCGTAAGCCGCGCCGCGGACTCGGCGATGAAGCGGCTGCGTCGCAAGCTGGAGTTGAATCCCGCCGCGCCAATACATCTGCTCACGGTTCAGCACGTGGGCTACCGACTGCAGCTGGAAGCCCGCCCCGGGTCCGCCGGTTTCGGTCGCGCCGCTGAGATGGCCGCCCTGGATGCGGCGGTGATCTCCCCTGGCCTTGTCGTGGTGCATGGCCCAGCTGGTGTGGGGAAGAGCTTCTTGCTGGAGTCGCTGCGTCCGCTGCGGCCAGCGTGGGCGGTGCTGACCGGACCGGGCGCGCTGCGGGCGTCCGTGGCCTCAGCGCTGGGGCTGGAGAATCCCGAGCAGCTTGAAGAGGCGCTCGCGGGCGCGGGCTCCGCACTCCTGGTCGTCGACGCCTACGAGGCGGCGGACGCAGAAGAGGACGACTGGCTCCGAGCCGTCGCGGGGGGGGCGCTCACGGTCGTAGTCGGCTCCCGACGGCCGCTGCTGGGCGCGGATCGCACCCTCGCGCTTGCGCCCCTGGCTATCGCCGATGCGGTGGCCGTCCTGCGGGCCCATGGCCGGACCGTCGACGACGACGAGTCGCTCACCGCCCTCGCCGAGGCGCTGGATCGGATGCCTCAAGCGCTGGTGCTCGCCGCGCGATGGCTGGAGCTGCTCAGCCCAAAGGAGATCCAGGCGCGCTGGGTTGCTCACCCGGAGCTGCAGGGGGGCGTGGACCGCGCCCTTGAGGGTTCGTGGTCTTTGCTGGACGACGATGCCCGGCGCCTGCTCGCCGCGGCAGCGCACTTCGATGCGGAGCTGCCCCTGGACGGTCTGGAGGCGGTGGCAGGCGGCCTTTCTCTGGCGGCGCTGCGCCAGTTGGTCGACCTGGGGTTGCTGCAGCCCACAGAGGAAGGCCCTGGCGGACGATGGTTCCGCCTATTCGGCACCGTGCGCAGCTTCGTACGGGGGCGGGCCCCCCTCGATGACGTCGCCGTGGAGCGGCTCACCAAGTGGTGCGTGGACCTGGGGCGAGAGACCTTGCGCGACATGGCGCGCAGCGACGACCGGCGCTTCGCGGTGGTGGTGCGTGTGCGCGGCGAGCTGGCCCGTGCCCAGGATAGCCGCAGCGGAGACGACGGCGCCTGGCTGGCGATGGCCTTGCACCGGGTCGCCTTAGACGCCGCCGGACCCCACCTTGCGCTGGCGGAGCTGGCCGCAGACCTGGCCGAGGGGCCCGAGACCAGCGCGCTGGCGCAGCAACTGCTGGGGGCAACCCGACTGATGGCAGGCGACTGGCGCGGCGTGGCAGAGAGCTCGGCGTGGATGCACGCCCAGGGTGGTGCCATGGTCTCCGAGGGGCGGTTATTGGATGCCGCAACAGCCGCCTCACTAAAGGACTGGACGCGCATGGAGTCGCTGGCCACGGTGGTGCGGGACGAGGCCGTCCTCATCGGTGACGACTCGCTGCACGCACGGGCGCTGCTGGTCCTCGCCATGGCCGCACGAGGCCTCGGAGAGCTCGACCGTGCCGTTGATGCCTACCGCGACGCCGAGTCGCTGTGTGGCGCGCTGCACAGCTCGCTGCTCCGCCGAAGGCTGCTCTCCAACCGCTCGGTGCTGGAGCTGCACCGCGGGGAGCTTGAGGACGCGCTGACCAGCCTCGAGGAGGCCGCTGCGATCTGCGAGATGGTGGGGTTGCGACGGTCGGGTGCGCTCACCTCTGCGCGCATGGCCGTAGCTCTGTGCGCCCTAGGACGTCCGGCCGAGGCCGCCGACCGGGCGGCGGAAGCCCTCGAGCTGGCGCGATGGTCCATCTCTGCTGGCCAGCGTGGGGACATCCACTACCGCCTCGCCTCGGCGCTGCTCGACCTCGGAGAGAACGAGGGCGGCCGCCGCCACGCGACACGGGCGTCCCTGCTGTTCGCCGAGGCCGGTGCGACCGACCTTTGGGCCGCAGCCGAGGTGCTGGTGGCGGTGGCCCTGCTGTGGGACGGACGAGCGGACGCCGCCCGAGGGCGTCTGCGTGAACAGGCGCCGTGGAACCGCGTGTCAGAGACCTGGTGCTTTCGGCGCCACGTGATGCTCGCCATGGCGGCACACGCGCTGGGTGACCGCCCCGTGTGGGCAGCGCAGCTCGGTCTAGCAAGGGGCCTCTCCGGGAGCGACCCTTCTAGTCCCACCTGCCTGGCGATGGTGCGGGCCGCCCACGGCGAGGGTCCGATTCCGGAGGGCGAGGCCATTCGTGCGGCGTTCCGCGGTGACGACCTTGTGCGCAAGGTTGCCACCCGGTGGCCTGTTCTCGAGGGCATCTAGACCAGGTTCAGCACTTCCCGAACCCAAATCCCCGTCGGACACAGTGCCCTCAAGCCACTGGCGCTGCATCTCCGTGCAGTTCACAGTGATGCCCTCCAGACTGATACAGGAGTAGGAAGGCACCCGGTCCAGGAGGAGCATGTGGAAATGCACGTTCAGATTCAACGCCGAGCCAAACCTTGCGGCGGACGCCGGCGAAAATCTCGGGACGAGCGCCGAAAAGGAATCGCAGCGGCCATGGAACACTAAGTACCCGGGTCTGGATGTACCACTGGCGGACCGTGATGTCGGGCAGCACGCGGTCCGCAGCCCCCGAGGCCATCTCTACGCAATCCCGGTCGGGCCGCGATGTGCAGGAACTCCGCTCGCCAATTCGACAGCGAATCGGTGAAAACGGTCCAATCTCGAACAATAACGATTACTACCTGATGGGAAATCATCATTGTCGTTGCGCAATTCAGCGCTCGGCTGGAGAGGCTGTGCGTCTGAGCCAGGGACTCCACCCGCACCCTCCACCGCCGCAGATCACTACGGGCAGGCCGCGTGACTGCGGGCAAGGGGTGCAGGATATTCCAGTAGGACTCGTACACCAGCTGCAAGTCACAGGTCTCCCCATCGTCATCGCATCAGCAGCTCACAGCGCAGCGCTTAGAGGCAGCCGGCGATGCCCGGGTTCTGCTCACAGCACTCCTGCATGCAGTCCTCCCCCTGCGTCATGCCGTATTGCGGCGAAGTCTGAGGCATGCCCGCTTTGTCGTAGCACTCGTCCGCGCAGGGACCGCCGGCTCCGAACTGCATGTTCTCGGGTAGGTGGTTCCTGTCGCCTGTGGTGGAAGGTTTGGGCTTCAATACAATTTGACAGCTGGCATTTATATACTGCGAGCCACCGATCCAGACATCGCTGGAGCCGTTGGAACTGCTGCTGCAACTGCTGCTGGACGAGCTGCCGAACACCCAGTCAACGATTGCCCCCCCGGCCTGCCAAAAGAGTTCGCCGACCGCGCCACCCGCGCCTGCACCAATGGCCGCGCCGCCGATCGCTCCGGGTCCCGTCGGTATGGTTGACCCGGCGCCAATCACACCCCCCGCCCCGGCAAAGCTCGAGATCACGAAGGTATGAGCCACATCACTAAAATCCATGTAGTAGATGGGGAGGTCGTCAACGTCGATGGCAAGGGGGTAGAGCGGAAGGTCGGAGTTGGCGAGGAGGAACTCGGGGCCTGCACCGTAGCTCTCGCCGTCCCACAGCTGGACCCACCCTTCACCGCCTGGGGCGAGCTGGATGTAGGCGTCGGCGTCGCTTCCGTGGACATAGAGGTCCACCTGCGACTGCCCCACAAAGACCTCGACCAGCTCGAGGTCGCCGACCAGCTCCTGGGCAATGTCCTGAGCGTCCGACAGCTGGTTGGCGAAGTCCTGGTGCTCCGGCCAAGCCTGGTGAATGTCGACGGTACGGTCCGGGACGATGTCGATGCGAGCGAGGGCGGCGTCGGGCTCCGATGCGGAGACCGTGGAGATGATGACGAAGAGAATTGAGGTCATGTGGACTCCTGTGAGGATAGGAGACATTTGAGTATCTCCTGTCGATGGGTTGTTGGAACCGACAGGACCGGAAGACCCTGTGGCACCCATGGCGTACGCCGTCACGTTCCATGCAGGTCGTAAATGACACCCCCTGACACACCGACGTGGGGTGTGTCAGCGCGACGCCACAAGGAAAACCGAGTCGAGCTGCGCGACGTAGACTGCGCGAGCATCCCTCGGGAAAGGCCCCCGCGCCTGCGGCCACACACCTCTCGCCCAAGACTGGCGGTGATGCGTCCCTGGGATGACCTTGCCGCCGTTGAGAGCAGCGCGACGACGGCGGCGAGGCGCGTCAATCCGCCCGGCCGCATCGGGGCGGCCTTTTTCCTTCAGGACCCCAGCGGCCAGCACCAAAAAGATAGCGCTTGATCTCTATCTTAGTTATCTGCACCTCGTGGAGATAATATGACACACCTCATATTTCAAGATGTACGCCTATTTGATGGCTCTGGTAGGCCCTCCAAGCGCGCCAGTGTACGCATTCGAGACGGCTTCATCGCCGAGATCAGCGACGGTCCGCTGCCCACCCAGGGCGCCGAGGAGATTCACTGCGATGGCCAGTGGCTTACCCCGGGCTTCCTCGACATCCACACGCACTACGACGCCGAGGTGCTGGCTGCTCCTGGCCTACAGGAGTCCGTCCGGCATGGCGTGACCACAGTGCTGCTGGGCTCCTGCTCCCTGTCCACCGTGTTCTGCGACCCGACAGACTGTGCCGATATGTTCGCTCGGGTGGAGGCGCTGCCCTACGACTTCGTCTCCAACACGCTCCGGGAGCACCGCACCTGGACCGACGCCGCCAGCTATGTCTCAACTCTGAATCAGCTGCCACTCGGACCCAACATCGCCTGCTTGATGGGCCACTCGGACCTCCGCGCCCACGTCATGGGCCTGGAGCGCTCCATCGACCCGACACAGCGGCCCACACCTACCGAGCTCGACACCATGACGGCTCTGTTAGCGCAGGCGCTCGACACTGGCTTTGTGGGCATGTCCACCATGACCAACCCCTGGGATAAGCTCGCCGGAGACCGCTTTCGATCTGCACAACTGCCCAGCAGCTACGCCCGCTGGTCCGAGTATCGTCGGCTGAATGATGTGCTCCGACAACGAGACCGGGTGCACCAGGGGGCCCCGAACATCACCACCAAATTAAACGTCGTGCTGTACCTCGCTCAGTCGGCGGGATGGGGTGTCCGCAAACCTCTGAAGACCACCTTGATTACCGCCGCCGACACCAAGGCCGAGCCCTTCATTGCCGGTCTGATCACCTGGGCCGCCCAGACCTTCAACACCTGGTTTGGTGCCGACTTTCGTTGGCAGACACTGCCCTGCCCTTTTGAAGTCCACGCAGACGGCATCGACCTGGTGGTCTTCGAAGAGTTCGGCGCGGGTCAGCGAGCGCTACATCAACACCGCGGACCGAACCGGGACGCCCTGCTGGCCGACCCGCAGTGGCGCGCTCAGTTCCGCAGCGAGTACGCCGCCAAGTGGTCGCCCCGCGTATGGCATCGGGACTTCTACGACGCCACCATCGTCTCGGCTCCCGATCCCGACCTGGTGGACCGAAGCTTTGGCGAGCTTGCCGATGCACGCGGCCAACATCCCGTGGACTGCTTCTGCGACCTTGTGCTGAAGCATGGGGCCACCCTGCGCTGGAAGACCGTCATCGCAAACGATCGCCCCGACGTCCACAGCATGCTGCTGATGCATCCATCGGCCCAGGTGGGCTTCGCAGACTCCGGTGCTCATATCCGAAATATGGCCTTCTATGACTTTCCGCTGCACCTGCTGCGCATGGCTCACGCCGCTGAACAAGGGGGGCCGAAGTTCCTCACCGCAGCGCAGGCCGTGTCGCGGCTCACGGCCGAAATCGCCGACTGGTATGGGCTTCAGGCGGGCCGTATCCACGTGGGCGCTAGAGCCGATGTGGTCCTGATCGATCCCGAGAAACTAGACAAAGCCCTAGACGAAAACCACCAGGCACCCATGCCAGGGTGTCCCGACGTCGCCCGCATGGTCTGCCGCAACAACGCAGTGCTCGCAACCGTTATCGGCGGCGAGATGGTCTACCGGGAGGGTGAGTTTGCCGCCGGCTATGGCCAGAAATGGGGCAGCGGCGCTTTCCTTCCTTCTGCAGAGGCCTCCCAGCCGATGCCGCAGCCCATGGCCCACGTCGCATGAGCGTCCGCCGCACCCAGGCCGAGCGAAAAGCCGCGACCATGGGTCGGCTGGTGCAGGCCACGGCCGAGGCCCTCGCCGAGCTCGGCTATGCCCGCGCTACCGTGAGCGAGATCTGCACCCGAGCTAACGTCTCGAGCGGAGCCCTCTTCCGCCACTTCTCCAGTCGTCTGGCACTGATCGTCCACACCACTGAAACCCTCGGCGAAGGTCAGCTCACCTTTGTAGAAGGGCTGGCCGATTCGATGCTAGACACGGCTGATCCTGTAGAGACCTGGGTACGCTTTGCCCGCGACGCCAGCCGGTCTGACACCCACGCGGCCTGGCGAGAGGTGATGGTCGCCGCACGGACCAACGCCGCCCTGCGGACCAAGGTCAGCCCCGTCCTGCAGCGCTACGAGCGTGCCCTGCAGGAGACAGCGCTGCGCTTGCTGGCGCCGAATGCCGCCGATCCCCACCACGCGCAGATGGTAGCGCTCTCGGCCCTGCACCTCTTCGACAGTGAAGCGACCACCCGCATGGTTTACTGCAACGCGGAGATCGAGGCGACCCGCCTGACCTGGGCGTGCGACATGCTAAGGCGAGAGCTCGGCCAAAGCTAGCGCGCCCTTATACCGCCGCACCGGATGTCCGGGCGGGGCCACCTACTAGCGCACCCATTCAGGGGCCGAATGTCAGCCCATCGTGCGGTTCGAGTCCGCTCAGCTGGGTGGTACGCGCATACAGCGCGTTCGGGTCGTAGCTGTACAGGTTGCCGGACTGGTCGATCACCCAGTAGAGGTCCCGGTCCGCGTCCCAGGCGATGCCGCCGTCGCTCAGGGCGCCCTGGTTGGTGAGCTGCACGGACATTCCGGTGAGCGGGTCGATCTGATGAAGGTCGCCGATGTCGGCATAGGTGGCCACGAGGTAGTTGCGGTCGGCGTCCCAGGTCAGTCCCTGTGCGGGGCGGGACTGGCCCACCCACGTAGCTGCGGCGGTCGTGGGGTCCAAGAGATACACGCCGCCGGGGTAGGTCAGGCTGCCGTACAGGGCGCCCGTCGGAGAGAAGGCCAGTCCGAACATCCCCTCGATGCCATGACTGCCGACCAGGGTGGCTGACCCAGTGGTCGTGTCGACCGTGTACAGGTTGGTGCCGGCCCGCCCATCGACCATGTACAGGGTGCCGGAGGTCGCATCCCATGCCAGCTCGCCGAACTCGAAGTTCACGCCCAGTAAGCCCACGTCCGTGAACACCAGGCTGCTGGGGTCCAAGGTACGCAACATGTCATCGGTCTGGCGGACCAAGTACAACATTGCCTCGCAGTCCAAGTCGCCATGGACGCCATCACAGTCGTTGTCGATGCAGTCCCCGGGAACGTCCGTTGCGCCCGGATTTGTGCTGGCCTCGGTGTCGTCGCAGTCGGTGTTGTCTGCCGCGGCACCACCGGGCTGGGTGCAGGCCACCAGCGCCGGGCCGTCCTGCCCATAGCCGTCGTTATCCTGGTCGGGATACCACTCTAGCAAGGTGGTCAGGTCCAGATCGTCGTCGTCCTGGTCCACGAGTGAGTCGCAATCGTTGTCCAGACCGTCACACACCTCGGCCGCACCCGGGTAGACGTCGGGGTTCGTGTCGTCGCAGTCGTCTCCGCCAAACTCGGCTCCATCGAAACCATCGTCGTCGAGGTCGGTGATGCAAATCTCCTCGCAGTCCAGATCGGCGCAGTCGACATACGTGTCGAGATCGTTGTCGATGCCGTCGTCACAGACCTCAATGCAGCTCGCCGAGGGACAGTCCTCGGTGGACGTCTCAGAGTACAGGCGCAGGCTGTCGCCACAGCCCGCTAAAACGATGGCCAGCAAAAACCAGGTGTATGGACTATTCATGGCGACATCCTACCCCATGCGGGGCGATCGGTTGGGAAGATAAGAGGCGTTAGAGCATCTCTTGCGATAGCATACCGCCCTTCCGACAAATCGGGAAACGCGAGCAGGATATATGCGGCTTGTGCGGCAGCGCGTGCGACCTGTGGTGGTCATCGGGACTGGAGGTTCCAGGCGCTTGAGCCCGGGGAGCGTCGAGGGCGAACGGAGGCGGGATGTATCCGGCATCCTTCTCGAACACGCGGCAGTGCGGGCGCGAAGCGAAAGGGGCGAGAGCCGGACCGAGGAGAAGGACCGTACGGGAGATCCGCTTTGGATCGACAAGGCGGCGGTCGCGCACACAATACCTCCGGTCGCCTGATACCTCACTTCCGTCTTCGTTGCTTTCGGCGCTGGCGCTGCGGATTTCGATAGCGGGGAAGTGGCTCGGGCGGTGGCGACCGCTTCACTGTGCTCAGCTCCTGCCTTGCGCGCGCCCTCGTAGGCAGCAATAAGCGCAATATTCCCCAGGTCGATCGCCGACAGTCGATCGTCGGTGTAGGTGTCGTCTCTGGTATACAGCTGCTTGAGGGGCGCATCAGCCTCGAACGCTCGCCTCATCGCGGCGGACGAAAAAGGTCGTCCATACCTAGCAAACACCGAGTTTCGGACGATGGCGAGTTCGTCGACCTCGAAGATCCACAGCCCCTCGGTTTCGATCGGATCGGGAAGGCTGGACCACGCCCACCGAAGCCATCGGCGGTCGCCTCCGCAGGCCATCGTCCCCCGCGCCTCGGCCCGAGACAGCTGTGGAGGTGTGCGGCCTGAGAGAAGACCTGGCCCGGGTCTGCGTCCATCTATTTCTCGGCGATGGCCAGGATGCGCTCGAATGTCTGGCGCTGCTCGTGCGCTGATTCGCCCGACGCGTGGGGATTCCAGGCGTCGATCATCAGGCAATCGAAGCTTCCTTCGCCGCCCTCATCACCCGCGCAATCGTTGGGATATTCCGTCTTAACATCCGTTTTTCCCTCGGCATGGGCCAGGTAATACGCCTGACCGCAGTTGCAGGCACCCGCCTGAGCGGGAGGAGTAGAGAACATTGTCAAGAACGGTAGCATGAGCATACGAAGCATTAGAGCGTATCTCCTGCGCCAGCACACCACCCATTGGGCGTATCGAAAGGCGCGAGCAGGACGTGGAACCCGGTACACACAGGCCGTCCGTCGTACAGAACGAGGCGTCCGCCACAGGCGTATCCGAGGTCACCACCCCGACCGCCGCAGGCGCCATCTCTTCGCTTTGTTCAAACACTTATGAAACAAAATGTCATCTGAAGAGCCCCCCAAGCCCCAACCCCACCTCTTTCCACGCCATGTTCAAGGGCACAAGGGCAAGGCAGCGACCACAGCGGGAATGAGTCGTGCGGCCCAATAGCGTCGCGTATGGGCCGTAAAGCAGGAGGCTAGATTTGCCCACTGGCATATTCCCTGCAGGCAACTCCGCTCATGAACCACGACTCCCCATCCTCCACCAGGGCCGATCTAACGCGTTGACAGCAGTGCGATGTTCTCTTAATCGCCCACCTTCAGGACCCTTAAATCACAGGCGAAAAATGTCTACGCAGGGTGCTCCAGACAGGAACAAGGCGATTGAGAAAGCTCTCCTTGAGGGCACGCCGCCCACAGGGTACCGGGTGTATTTCGCCTTGGCGGGCTTCGACTTGTTGACGGTGTGTCTGGGTTTGTTCCTGACCTATAGCTTGCTGAGCATCTTCAACGAATCGGTCTCCAACAATCAGGAGTGGACGAGTCGTTTGGCGACCTACGCGGAGATGAACAGGCAGGCACAGAGGGTCAATGCGCCCGGGAACGACGTCTTCAACACGAAGAACGCCTCTCTGGAGACTGCTCGGCTTACAGAAAGTCTGTCGGCGTTTCGGCGCCTGAGTGCCCAGATTCGCGAGGACCTTGAAACGAACGTCGAGCCAGCCATCGCCGGTCCACTCTTGCTAGATCTACAGAACGTCGACCTCTCAATGACCGAAATGGTGACAGAGGCTCGGCAGGTCTTGAAGCTCTTTGAGTCGGGCCGAGGCAGGGAGGCCGCTGAGCAAATGGCGACCATGGATCACAAGTACGCCGAGGTGAGCCAATCGGTCGATGCGATGAGTGCCAAGGTCCTTGCCGTCCAGAGCGAGTTCTTTGCTGCACAGCTCCGCCAAGCGGTGCAATTTGAACGCTACGGGTACGGCATCGCCGGGTTGGTGTTCTTCATGGTGCTTGGCGTCGTAGGGTACGGGAGCAAGATGCACGGAGAGCTCATGGAGGCGTTCGTCGCGTCTCAGAGGTTGAGGCAAGAGATCCAAGCCGCCAACGTCCTGGCCGCCGCAGAGCGCGCGTCGACCAACAAGGCAAGAGAGCTCCTGCAGTTGGTCGAGACGGCCAACGCGCCAATTTTCGGCATCGACACCGACGGCAACGTCAACGAGTGGAACGCCACGACCG
>JAACDH010000264.1 GCA_009936995.1 Rhodobacterales bacterium | reverse complement strand
CGGTACCCAACGGCAATTGCTACTGACGAACCGGCCTTCGGCCTCGCGCTCCGCGCGTCGCAGAAGAATGGCGCGTTGGGTCCGCGGAAGAACGGTTTTCGCCGAGAGAGGCGCCGGTTGCGTCGGCTTCGGTTTTCGTCTGGGAGTTGGTCAACGCCACTGTCCAAGAGCGGGACGCTGACTGCGCGAACGTTCGCGACCTACACTCCGATTTGGTGTCCCACCTGTGCTTTGTCGACTGTCCGGCTCTGCGGGGCAAGGTCAAACGGCATGTGCTGGCGGCCAAGCACTTGTCGCGCTGCCCTAAACGCTTGAAAGGTTGTGTGGTACACATGGGAGATGCGTTGGTGCTTTTCCCCCTATCTTTTGGAGTTGCCTCATGTCCAGTTCATATGCTCGTAGCAACAAGTCTGACGTGCTCGACACTGTCACCCAGCCCACAGACATGGTTGGCCAACTTGGCAACGCTGCCCTTGCCGAACACGCGGGGTTCGAGAGCCAGTCCGATAGTTGGTTGGACGTTCCCGGAGCGATCTGGGACTGGCTACGCGGGGAAGAAGAAGAGGAACACGACACGGGTGTGTGTCCCATGCCGGGCGAAGATCGCACCGGTGAGTGTGAGATTCCCGTCGTGCCATATCTGAGTCAACGGGACAACGAGACCGAGCAAGTATGGGACGACAGTGAGCCAGGACGACTGGTTGCTGGCGATGCACAGTGCACCCCAACCGCCACCGCCACCGCACTCCTTGGAATGCTGGGGGATGAGGGTTTTCGGACGAGGGCTGAAACGCTTTTCGATGAGCGTAGCCAGCCAATGGGACCGGATTGGTACCTCACCTCCTCACCCGAGCACATCATCTGGACCTACATCTACCTACGGACTTGGGACGAATGGGGAGCAGCGCTTCCAGAGATCGACACCCTCACAGTAGAGCCCCACAAATCCGGCATGGTTCAACAGTTTGTCCTAGAGGAGTACGCGCAGGCTAGTGGAACATTTAACCAGCAACCTGTCTTGAACGGCAGTCAGACTTGTCAAGAAGCGATCGAGGCCATCGTCCAATTCCCCGCAGTGATCGGCACACTGCTTACCACTGGACACTCGGTCGTACTCACCGCAGTGCTCAGCGATGGCATTATCGTGCACGACCCATTCGGTGCGCGTGGCGCGCAAATACACTTGAAGAATGGAGAAACGGGAGAAGCTCCTCCGGACCATCGCTGGCGTTACAACAATAGCTTCACCGACGTGGATACCACTGAAGAGGTTCGGTCGGATTGGGGGCAAGACAACTTCTTTAACTGGGCCGAAGTAGCACAGTGGTCTATCGGGAAATGGACCGCTAGTCTTGGGGAGCAGGAACAGGACTAAGGATCAGCCGGCTGCTTTTAACCCGCAGGCTGTCCACCACCTCCCACGACGTCTTGTTGCGTCCACTCTCTACCCAATACTTCCCCTGCCAACCCGTAGCGGTCCAAGAACCCTCGAATTGCTCCGTGACCGTCTCGATGAGTTCAGCGTGCCATAGTCCTACTGGAATTCCCGCTTCGAGTGTCCCCGATACCGTGGGGCACAGACCCTGATGCGTCATACTCTGAGTCTCCCCTGTCCAAGACCAGGCGCCGGTAGCGCTACCATGCACGAAAGTTCCCGTGATCTCCGGTCCTTCCGATGTGGCTTTCGGATCGAACATCTCGAACGAACCATGAGCCAAGCCATTCTGCAGCTGTCCACGAATGACGCGCAATCCCGGATTGCCGTCGGCGAGCGGGATGTGCACCAACATCTCGTACGCCACCGGGTTGTCCACGTTCGTCGGGCACCATCGATGTCTGGCCCCCTTGGGCATGGGAACCTGCGGATAGACATCCGTTCGGATGGCGTGTGTCCTCCGAAAATTGAGCGTAGGATGAATCCGACAGCTTGGCAACAGTGTCCAAAACTCTGGGTGAGTGGTTGTAGGATCGGCTTCGATCGCTACAGCGCCGTTGGGGCACGACAAAGCGTTCGGCCAAGACTCGGGCTCATCGGCTTGTGGAACCTCTGGCTCGGAGATTGGCTCTGCTGGCGCCTGAAGGATCGGTGGTGTGGAGGGCTCGTCGCCACCTCCGCACGCCAAGAGCATGTAGAGTCCTAGCAATGTGCAACCCCCGAGATGCCAAGAAGCATTTACGCATTTCCTCATCCATCCTACCGCCTCTTGGACCGATTGGGAAGGGCGGACTAGCCGCCAATCTTGGGAGTTGAGGGAAATCGCATCTGGCCTGGGCCAGATTGCAGGAATCATCCGAAGACAGTCCAAATCCGGCTGTGTCAGAGTCGTTTTCGTCCGGTCGGCGACGAATGTGGCGGTGGGGTCACCATCGCCTTCGTCGAAACGCTTGCATCCGAAGCGTCTGTGGCCGATAAGGGGGGCGAAGCGGCGAGGGCACCCTCGATGCCACGCCCCCAGGGCGGAGGCCAACCCGGGTCGCAGCTCTTGCGTGAGCAACTCCACGCCGAGCGGCCAGCCCATGCCGCTCCCGCCACTTGAACCCGGTAAGGTGGTGGCCGGCAAGACGGACTCAGACGTCAGTGGTCCCCGAGACCTCCGCCAACTTGGTCATTACCAGGTAGTTTGGCACCGTCACTTGGCGCCACTTACCCCGCCCCCAACGGCCAGATGCGACTTCGCCCAACGGGCCAATAGTTGCTCGCTTCGCTCGGGGCTTCGCCCACATTTCGCTCGCTTCGCGCTCGCAAAACGTCGTTTATCGTCCGAGCGTTAAGCGACATGGGGCCACGCGCTACAGGTTCTGTTTCTATCGTCGACGGAGCGTCGCCAGCGAGACTGCCCACCCCCGGATTCAGGAAGGCTAGCTCGCTTGACTATTCGGTCAGGGAACCTCGGCCAGCCTCTCGCCTAGCACGTCGCAAAGCGCCTGCCCGTGTGCCATGCCGACGAAGTCGTAGTGCCACTTGAAATCGGAGGGCGGTCGAAAGGACACACAATCTTTGTCGCCAACCTTGAGCAAATGGGGGGTCTTACTCGGAATGTGTCCGGCCTGCCAACACCGATTGAACTCTGGGGGCAACCCCAGGTGTTGTCCGACGTACTCCATGGCAATCATGGGTCGTCGGTAGACGATCGTCCAGAAAGTGGGAGGACCGTCCATGGCCACAACCGCACAAGCCCGGGAATCACATAGCAACTCCTGGCGCCCAAACCCGCACTCGACGACGCGGTCGTTCATGACCCCTACAAAGTCGTCTATCCACTGTTTGTGTTCGGCCTCGCCAAGGGGAACAAACGGCGGGTCATCTGGATGAGGCCGCCGGATGGCACCACGCTGCTCTCCCGGCGCAAGCTCTTCAGGCCAGACATGCGCTGGCGGAGGTGGAACCTGGACATCAGTCGTGCGTACGCGAACTCTGGCTTCTCCTGCTGGAAAGAGGGTTTCGACAGTGTCACCCGGCAAACGGCTATACGCCAGGACGAGCGCGGCCCCAGCACAAATTGCCGCACACAGAATGAGAAGGAGTCGCTTCACGTTCTAGAAATACGCACCAAACACACACCCGTCCAGCCGAACGACATCAATTCGTGGCGGTTCTCGTCCTGGCACGGGAGGTCTCAGGATGGCGCGTTCGCGCCGACAGTCAGACGACACGCCGAACAAGTCTGCAACCCCGGCGTTGGTCCCCGCAACCACGAAGTCGACGCGGGCCAAGGCGCGGGCGCCCTGCATGTCGGACATCCCGGTAGCCTCGATGCAGCCGCAACCCAACTATTTGGGCGGCTTTCTAGAACTTCGGGCATCCAATGATGACGTCATCACCGGCGGACGGCGATGGCTGGTTCTTGGCTTCACCGGATGACTTGGCGACCTATGCGGTCGAGTCCGGTCACAATCAGTAGATCGAAGGTATTCGCAGCCACGGCGTCGGCCTGCTATCGACGAAGATAGTCCAACGCCGCCGCGCGTGGCCCCACTTCGCCTAACGAACCGTTGAGTGCAATTGTTCAGCGCTCTCGATTATAGAAACAACCACGCCCCAGGAACACATCGCTGTTCCAGCAATGAAACTACTTGAGGCCATCCGATAGGCGCTGGAGCCCGATGTACAGCCGGAGCGGGTCGTCCGGACAACGAGCGAATCCAAAGTTCTCGTAGAAACGCGCAGCCCCGTCGTCGAGAGCGTCCACGACAAACAGGCGCGCGGCAACCATCTCGGAGGCAAGCACCGCCTTCGTTGCGGCCTTCACTAGCAAGGCCCGCCCAAGGCCTTTTCCCTGGCGCGTGTTGTCGACTGCAAGGCGGGTCATCAGCACAGCTGGCACCGGGTATCGAGGTAGCCGCTCACGGTCCGTAACTGCGAGGCTGCCGACCTCGACTGACGCCATCGACAGCGCGAAGTACCCTAGGATGGGCAATTTACCAACCTTCGCGTCGGCGCCCTCAACGAGTACAAACACGCGCGTGAGGCTGTCACGTTGGCTCCGTTTCGCGAAACGCCGCAGCCATTGGTCCATCACTTCATTGCCAGATGAAAACGGTTTCGACGCATGTCGCCGATGGTCAAAATGCTCCAGTCTCAACCTTCGATTTCCTCCGCCAGATTCTTCGCTTCGGCCCACGCGTCTGGAAGAGGGCTCGTGTCCTCCAGCACCTCAAAGAACCAGGCGCGAGACTCTTCAGAAAGCTGAATGCGATTCGCTGCCTCGGCGTCACGCTCCAACTTCTCAGCCACCGCAGCAACGACGTAGTCGGACAACGTCACACCGGTGCGAGTTGCCTGGTCCTCGATGCGATTGCGAAACTCGTCTCGAATGCGAAGTTGCAAACGGGTCATGGAACACTCCTTGTACTCCGAACGGAGCACACATCTAATGTACTCCACACGGAGTACGAGTGCACACACTTCGGCGGCGAAGATCCAACTCTCCAACCACACGCGGCCGGAGGCCGCGCTGAACAACTGCACCCAACGGGCCAATATCAGCAAGGCCCTTCGCCCACATTTCGCTCGCTTCGCGCTCGCAAAACGTCAGCTATTGGCTGAGCGTTGAGCGCAATACGCCGACCCTATTCCGACTGCGAGAAGCGTTGTGGTGTTACCCATCGAGACCTTCTTCGCTCGCGAGGGATAAGGGAAGAAAGCAGCTCTAGGCCCTTGCGAGACCTAACACCGTTCGCGACGTTGATATATGCTTCCCAAACCTCAGTATCTGGAAAGCTTGCAATGACAGAGG
>JAACDH010000263.1 GCA_009936995.1 Rhodobacterales bacterium | reverse complement strand
TGGAGTGTTCGACATCCAAGTGGACCTACCCGAGGAATAAACCCGAGGGCTGGCTAGAACACTGGGCCGAGCAACGTGAGCGACGAAACAGTACCGGCCGATTCGGCGCGCGTCGCAGCGGCGACAAGGGTTACGCCAACGACGATTCCGGTGCGTCCGTCATCGAGCGTCACTTGATACGCCTGCTGGGCTCCGGAGCCGGCAACCGGAGCAGCGACCGGAGCCGTTGCCACAGGAGCTGGGGAAGCGACCTCGGCGACAACCGCGACCGCAGGCGCCTCGACGACGGCTTCCGTTTGGCGCCCTCGGCGACCAGCGGCCGTGATGCCGCGAACCACGCGGTAGTTGCGGACCGCGTTGATGGTCACGTTCGCATGCTCGGCAACGATTCGGTCGGCCACCTCGCCCACCAGATGGGCGAATGGGTCGATACGGCTCTTCCGACGGCGCTGTGGTGTGCGGCGTGCGTTCTTGCTCACCGGAAGATCCGCCAATTTAGAAGCGGACTTCTTAGGTGCAGCCTTCTTAGGTGCAGCCTTCTTAGGTGCAGCCTTCTTTGCGAGAGCCTCGCCGGGCTCTGGAGGTAGGTGACTCGTCGACCTCTTGCGCAGCGCACGGGGGCCTGGAGGTGCGGGTTGACGAGTTAGCCCGTTGCGTTTCAGCGCCGACGTAATCGCGCCAGGCGTCACACCGAACTTTTCGCCGAGCTCTCGAAGAGATAGCTCATCTTTTAATCGTACGATATCTTCCCACCAGTCAAATGATTCTAGCTTGCGCATAGATGCCTCAGTTACGGTGCAGAGCACTCCAATCGGTGAATCCACCGTCGAAATGCATATGTTGGCCCACAGATCGCGGGTTTCTATGTAACGGAATCGGTGGATTCTTCAATCATCTTTCCCCTAAAGACTTGCAGAATTATAAGATTGCGGCGGCACCCGCACCATGCCTGGTCGACGGATTTACACGCACGTTGCCTGCAGGCGCTCGAAGCGGCTAAGGTCTTCCCACAAGGACCTCATGCTGACCTGGATTCTGATTCTCTGTGGCGTCGCGTTCGCAGCCCCGGAAGGGCGCACCCAAGGTGCACACACGGCCCTAGAACCTCAGCAGCCCCTGTCCTTCGCGGATGCCCTCGAACTGGCCAAGAAGCACTACTTCGCGGGTGAGCGCGAACGGGCCAAGAACGAACTCTCCGACCTTCAGGTCCGGTTATTAATGGGGGAAGAGGTTCCCTGGGACCGCTCGGCCGAGGCTGTGGTCTACCTCGGCGAGATCTTTTTATTGGACGGCGAATCTGGCAAAGCCCGTGAGATCTTTCGTTGGGTTCTGGATCGCGACCCTGAGTATCTGCTCAGCCCATACGCGCACCCTATCGAAGTGGTGGGCGAGTTTGGACTCGTTCGTGAACAGGTGCAGCGCGAGATCGCGAATCAGCCCATTCCCCCACCCTTCCGCCCCGAGCCCGCGCCCGCCTGGACGGCCCTCCCACTCGGGATACCCCAATTTGCCGCCCAGCGACCCGTGCAGGGCATATTGTATGGCGGCACTCAGCTTGGATTGGCTGCCACCTCGGCCGGACTGTTCCTGAGTATCGACCGGCTGAACACAAATGCAAAACCGCACCCCTTGGGCCTTAGTCCCGACCAAATGGCGGCCCGCGCCAATCTGCAGCGATTTGGCGTCCAGTGGCCGGTCACAATGGCATTCTACGGCGTATGGATCGCCAGCTGGGTGGATGCCCGAGGCCACTGGAGAGAAGATCAAAAAGTCCAGGCGGAGCTCATCTGGATTCCTCGGTCCGATGCACCTGGCAGTTTCGGGGTCGCAGGGCGGTTCTAGGTCGCCCTTCCGAATTTCTTGTTCGATGGAACCCGGCCACCGCAGCCCGTGGCGCCTGTGTTATCGCTTAGGTAAGAGGAATTTGCTCGCGCATGGCATACTTTAGCTGCAAAAACACGATTCAAGGGACCACGATCCAGTTTTTGGTCTCCAAACCGCTCACCACCATCGGGCGCGCACCGGGCAACGACTTGGTGCTGTCCGACTCAATGGTTGGGGCAACCCACGCCAGCTTGATGCGTGCCGGCGGCCAGTTTACGATCCAACTCGCCGACCGGAAGGGCGAGCTTTATGTGAACGGAAAACGCGTAAAGTCGACCTCCCTCAATGAAGGCGATGTCGTCCTTTTAGGTGCATTCCAGCTCACGTGGTTCGCGGGCGCCCCGACTCCGACGGAGAGTCCTGACACTACGGGGCTGTCTGTGGGCGTGCTCGAGCAGTTGGTCGAGCTCTCCGCAGAGATGATGCGCGACACAACGCCCGATCGCCTGTTCACGGCGTTGCTCAAGGGTATCGTCTCACTCACTCGTGCCGAAAAGGGTTTTGTCATCGTCTTCAGAGACGGTGAACGCCATCTCGCAGCCAGCCACAACGTCGAAGACGAACGCCTCGATATCACCAGGGTTTCCGACTCCATCGTCAACCAGGTCGTCCAGCACCTCAAGCCGGTCATCATCTCCGACGCCATGGCCGATTCCCGCTTTGGGCGAGCGAAGTCTGTGGTCGACCTCAAGCTGTCGTCGGTCATGTGCGTGCCACTGATCTACCGGCGCGATCTGCTTGGGGTAATCTACCTCGGCAACGACAAAGTGACCGACCTGTTCACGGCGCGCGACCTGGCTCTGCTCCAGATTTACGCAGCCCAAGCCTCAATCATCGTCTACCACGCGTTGATGCTTAACAAGCTCAAGCTCGACAATCGGAACCTGCGAACTCAGCTGAACCGGTCTAGTCAGGGCGAGATGATCGGAACCTGCGCTCCGATGAAGGCCATGTTCCGAGTCCTTCGACGCGTCGCTCCTACCGACCTCTCGGTGCTGGTGCTCGGCGAGACGGGTACTGGAAAGGAGCTCGTCGCAAGAGAGCTCCACCGGCTGTCCGACCGGAAAGGCGGCACGTTCGTCGCTATCAACTGTGGGGCCATTCCCGAGAACCTCCTCGAGAGCGAGCTTTTTGGCCACAAGAAGGGCGCATTCACGGGGGCCGTAGCAGATAAAGTCGGGAAAGTCGAGGCAGCGAGCGGCGGAACACTGTTCCTGGATGAGATTGGTGAAATGCCGATGCCGCTACAGGTAAAACTGCTTCGGGTCCTGCAGGAGCACGTCATCGCACGCGTTGGAGACCTGAACCCCAGAAAGGTCGATATTCGCGTCATCGCGGCCACCCACAAAAACCTTCAGGAGATCATCGATAGCGGCTCCTTCCGAGAAGATCTGTACTATCGGCTCAACGAAATCTCCGTGAACCTGCCCCCCCTTCGTGAACGCGGCGAAGACATCGCCGTCTTGGGCCAATACTTCCTTAATCGATACCGCGAGAAATACGGAACACGCGTCACTGGTTTCACCAATCAAGGCCTGCTCGCGCTCAAGGGGCACTACTGGCCAGGCAATGTGCGGGAGCTCGAGAATCGCATTAAGAAAGCGGTGATTATGAGCGATCGAGCACTACTAAATCCAGATGATTTAGGGATGGTTGGTGGGCAAAAACGCGAAGTCCGCCCGCTCATCGAGGCACAGGAAGATTGGAAAGTCACCTACATTCGACAGGTGCTCGACCTTAACAATTGGAACAAGGCGCAGACCGCTCGAGACCTCGGCATCGATGCTCGTACGGTGTTTCGATACATCGAGAAGCTGCGGGAGGAGTAGCATGGCAGTCATCGGACTGACCGGCGGTATCGCCTCTGGGAAGTCGACCGTGGCTCAGCTGCTTCGCGACAAAGGTGTTCCAGTCATCGACGCCGACGTCGCCGCCCGGGCGGTCGTCGCTCCTGGAACACCAGGGCTTGCGAAGCTCGTGCAGGTCTTTGGCGACACCATTCTAGATGCGGAAGGGGCACTCAACCGGGCTTCCATGCGGGCGCGAATCGGGTCTGACCCCAACGCGTATGCCCAGCTCAATGCCATCACCCATCCAGCCATTCGCGTGTGGATTGGTGACAAAATCGCGGCAGAGCTAGCCCAGGGGCACCCTCGTGTGGTGGTCGAAGCGGCTCTTTTAGTAGAGACGGGCGGGTATCGTATGTACCCCACGCTGGTCGTAGTCAGCTGCGAACCCGAGACCCAACTGAAACGGGTCATGTCCCGAGACCAACAGCCCGAAGACCAAGCCCGAGCGTTTATCGCCACGCAGCTACCTCTGGCTGCGAAAGAGGCCGTTGCGACCTATGTGATACGCAACGACGCCGGGTTGCCCGAGCTCGCTCAAGCGGTCGACACCCTCTGGGAAGAAATTACCCAGCTAGACCCCAAGTAAGTAGCGAATGAGACCGACCGTAGCGGCCGCCGTGCCACCCGTGGCGTCGCCCGCCAAACTCAATGCCCACCACCTTTTCTACGTCGTCCCAGCCTAAGTTCTTCCATGACTTACTCCTTGTCTCCACCCAGCTTTCGGATGCCCACTGTGATGCCCAGACCTAGCAGAATTAGACCGCCAGAGCCGCCCATATGTCCTGGAGTGGGGGTGAAGACCTGTGCAGGCCAATCTTCGAGATCGAGCTCGACCAACGAGGCCTCGGTGAGCACTTGACCCTTGACGATATCGCCAACGACGGGCCGCACGCCTGCTTGGAACGGATACAGCCCGACAACAGCCCCCACTAGGAGCCCAAGTAGAACGCCGAGCGTGGAGCTGCGATGGCGATCGAGGAGCCACTTCAGCACGTTGCTGACCACCACGATTCCCACCGCAACGCCTATCCCCACCGGAATTACAACGGTGGTTAGCGGGTCCACTAGTGCCACCAGATCCCTATTTTTCAAGGCCTCTTTGAGCCCATGGATGCCCGACAAGATGGGCACGTAAGCCCCCAGAACCAGCAACAGGTAACCACCGCTTAGGCCAGGTAGGATCATGGCACCTGCGGCAACTACGCCAGCAAGAAAGAGGGCGAACGGACCGGAACCGTCCACTCCGCCCTGGGCGCCCATGGCCTGCAACAGCGCGAGCGCCGACATGCCCAGGAATCCAGCAGCAGCTCCAACCTTCGCATTCCGATCCATGTCGCCCAACAAGCCCTTCACGATAGGCGTTCCACCGAGCGTGAGTCCGATGAATAGGCTGTACATTGCCCACCGGTAGTAAACAACCAGATCTTTCACTGGACCGGCGAGCAACAGAATGGCCAGGCCAGCAGCGCCTCCAACACAAGCCAAAGTCACTAAGCTCCGTTTGTGGAACTTCAGCCTCGTGATCTCGGCGATGCCATCGATGAAATCCGGATATACGCCAGCAGCGAGAAGCATCGTGCCACCGCTAATACCGGGAACCAAATTGGCCAACCCCATGAGTACGCCTCCCACAATCCCGCGAGCGGCGTGAAGTTGAAGCGGACTTTTCGATTTAGGCGTCAGTCCACCCACGGAGAACCTCCAACATTTCGGTGTGGTTGGGGATCACGGTGAGCGGTGTGACCGTCGCCCAGCCAGCCTGGATACAGGGCCCATCCTCGACACCACCTGCCTCGAACTGCAGCGGCTGCCCGCCGATCCAGTAATAGGGTCGACCGCGAGGGTCAGTACGCACGTCTACTTCGTGGCCGTAGTTCCGTGTGCCCAGCGGTGCAGTTCGGAGGCCACGAATCTGGTCCAGAGGCAGATCGGGAACGTTGACATTCAGATGCACGCCATCTGGCAGACCGTCCTGTAGGACCCTTTGAACCACCCGAGCCGCAAAATGCCCGGCGCTGGCCCAGTGGCTTGGTTGTCCATGGAGCAAGTGCAGCGAGACTGACACACTCGGCACCCCCTGCAAGCACCCTTCTCGAGCGGCGGCTACCGTGCCGCTGTAGTGCACATCGTGGCCGACATTCGAGCCACGGTTGATACCGGACACCACCACATCGGGCCGGTGCGGCATAAGGTGCTGAAGCGCCAGATACACACAATCCGCCGGCGTACCGGTGATCGCCCAGGACCGTTCGTCACGGATGCGTGCAAACAGCGGCTTGTGCATGGTGAGGGCGTGACTTTGCGCGCTCCGTTCCGAAGTGGGAGCGGCCCGCCAGGTTGTGCCCAACCCAGTGAGCGCTTCGGTGAGCGCCTGGAAACCTGCGGCATAAAAACCGTCGTCATTCGAGAGTAAGAGATGCATGGGGTCCTGTCTGTCCTGCCCGTTGGCAACATCCTCCCTCTAACCACCTCGGTCGATGAGGTGTCGCATTGGTGCTGTCTCGAAGATCCACCAAAAAACCCGCCGACTCGAAAGTCGGCGGGTTTAAAATGGTCGGGGCGACTGGATTCGAACCAGCGACCACCAGACCCCCAGTCTGGTGCGCTACCAGGCTGCGCTACGCCCCGATTGCTTTCTACCCATAGGTGTCTAGCCCGCGACTTCTAACCCTCAGTCGCGGGGGTGGCAACGCCAGATGTTGAGAACCGAGTTCGAGCGGCCGCGACACGCTTTCGCAATGCCTCGATGCGCTCTAAGGCTTCGCCGGCACGACCGCCATCGCCCACGGCCACACTTGCTTTTTGAACGCCACCCTCTTGGAGCGCCTTCCGAGCGCCTGCGATCGTGAAACCCTCATCGTGAAGCAGACGGCGGATCCGAATGAACTTCGCGAGATCCTTTCGGCGGTACATGCGCTGTCCACTTGACGACCGTTGGGGCCGGAGCTTGAACTCGCCCTCCCAATAGCGAAGCACGTGCGGTTCGACACCGACAATTTTCGCGGCCTCGCCGATCCGAAAGAACATCTTGTCGGGGAGCTCAACGCCGAGATCGGACTCACTCATTCTCGCCTCCGGGCAGGATTGCCTGCATCCGTTCCCGTAACGCAGTGGACGGCCGAAACCCCGTCGTCCATCGCTTGGGGATCTCGACGAGGTCACCGGTCCTTGGATTCCGCCCCATCCGTTCAGCGTGGAGCGCTGGTGTGAACACGCCAAATCCCCGAATGGCCACGACTCTCTTGCCGACGAGTGCCTTGGTAATCTCTAGACCGATCGCATTTAGAAGTTCATTCGCTTCCTTGTCCGAAACACCTGTCGCAGCTGAGATTCGGCTGGCGAGATCACGTCGGGTAAGCGTTTCTGTAGTAGGAAGGTCACGGGCGGTCATGTACCCGTCGCCACGTCCTCGTTTAGATCTTCCCAGAGTCGTATCGTCCAGATGTCGATGCGCTGCTCGGATAAGCGCCCTGCAGACTCCAGAGTTAGACCCCAGGCGCCCAGGTTGGCGCGATCACGCACAAGGTTGAACGACTGTTCTCCTCGTTCACCAGCGACCTCGACCGAGACCCGGTCGATGAGGCCCTCCCACTCGTCCGCGACGACCACCACAAAATGGTGCTCGGTGCCGGCATCGGCAGAACTGGGGTCGACAGAAGCCGTGCCAATGATCAAGCCTTCGACAATGGAATGCAGATCAGCACAGGCGACACCCTCTTCGCAGTTGGCGTCGCCCGTAGGGGCTTCTTGGCCCACATACACCGAGAGCGAATCGCCCTCAGCGTTGAATTGAATCCACTCGGGATCCGCGTCGCTATTACAGGCGACCAAGAAGACTAGACCGATGAACAAAGTTTCGCGCATCGGTCTACTCCCCTTTAGGTCAGCGCAGCCTTAGCCTTGCCGGCCAAAGCCTCGAACACTGCGGGCTCGCGCACAGCCAGGTCGGCGAGCATCTTGCGATTCACGTCGATACCGGCGGTCTTGAGACCGTGGATGAAGCGGCTGTAGTTCAAACCGTGCAGACGCGCAGCAGCGTTGATGCGTTGGTTCCAAAGACGGCGGAATTGGCGCTTGCGCTGCTTCCGGCCGACGAACTCTTGGCTTTCGGCCTTAAGGCGGGCCTCGATGGCTTGACGGAGGCGACGGCGCCCCATGAAGAAGCCGCGAACGCGACGGAATAGATTCTTCTTCCGCGTTCTGCGGATCATAGCGCCTTTAATGCGTGCCATGTGTACCTCTAGTGTTGGACCGCTTCCCAGCCATACTTGGCGGTGGCGGTGGGTTTATCTTTACGCTAACCGCAAAGTAGCTTGATGATGTGTCGGGCGTCCTGAGGCTTCAGGATTCCGGCTTTACTCAGGCCCTTCTTGGTGGTTTTCTGCTTGTGCTCTAGGCAGTGGCGCAGATTTGCGTGCTTGAACTTGATCTTACCCGAACCGGTCTTGGTAAAGCGCTTAGCAGCACCACGGTGGGTTTTCATCTTGGGCATTGTCGACTCCTCGAACCGTCGCCGAATAACAGAGAAGGCATCGAAGCGCCACCACCGAAGTGGAGGAACTCGATGCCATTTAAGAATGAAGGTCGTCCGAAGTGAATTAGCCTTCGGGCGTTGCCTCAGGTACGGGTTCAGACGTCTCGTCGACTTCTACTTCAGAGGTCTCGTCGACTTCTTCTGCAGAGGTCTGGGCGGCTTCTACTTCGGAGGTCTCGTCTACAGGAAGTTGGACGCCCGGAGATGGCTTCTTCGTCTTGCGAACACGAGCAGGCCTGACGGCCGGTTTGTTAAACGGCTGAAGAATCATGAACATCTGCCGACCATCCATACGGGGATGGGACTCAATGGAGCCCAGATCTTCGCATTCTTTGGCCACGCGCAGAC